>CAYHBE010000093.1:0-6562 GCA_964354765.1 uncultured Dehalococcoidales bacterium
TGTTATTAATTACCTTATTGCCCGCCGGTGCTAACAGGATTTTCGCCCTTTAACAGTTGTTCCACATAATAAGCATTTTGTGATGCAAACCACGCCTTGCCCATCACTACGTTATTTTTAAAGGCAACCATATAGTATTCATCTCCGGCTTTGGCTGGGGTAAACCAGAGAGCTTGAAAAGCTCCAGTTTCAGTTGCGGCAAAACCACCCTCTTTGGAATCGATTTTCCAATTACCCTTTGCAGTTAGTTCAATGCTCTCTACCTGGTATAAGACGCCAGTTTGTTTGAGTTCCTTCTTCATAAGCGCATTAACCTGGTCGAGAGTCATATTGTTTGTCACCAGTTCGTCAAAATCATCTAATTTACTTACTGGCGGTTTAGGAGTACCGTCTCCGCATCCGATTAATAACGTAATTGCCAGGATAGCAGCGAGTACGGGCATGAGGAATTTTTTCATTAATTATCTCCATTCATTTTTATCTACAATACCGGGAGGGCATCGTTACGATTGCTATCAATGGTGGTTTTTTCCGGTTGTTCGGTAGAAATCTTCTTCTTGAGACCAGCTTTGAGGGCTAATCTTAACTCGACGGCTTTGTTTTCGTCGATCTTGCCTTTTGCCAATGAAACATGAATAGCCTGGAGACCGAGTTCGCAGTAAGTCGAGAGCACATCAGGAGCCTCTCTTTTTAAAGCTTCTATATGCTTTTTAACTGTCCCGACATCACCACGAGCAATTGGTCCGGTAAGAGCTTGTGGTATTCCGACCGACTCAATATTATTCAGAGTACCTTTAAGTAAAGGCAAAAGGGCTTTGGTTGCCTGGTCGCGTGGAACACCAAATGTCTGCCACAAGTCATCGGCTAGTTTCACCAATGTGACCAGGTAATTACAGACAATTACCGCTGCCGCGTGGTAAACGACCTTATCACTCGCTTTTAGTTCAATGTGGGTTCCGTTAAGGGCGATGGTGAGTTCTTTCAAAATGGATTTGAGCGGTTCATCAGCCTCAATCGCGAATGTAGAACCGGCGATATTATCGATGGCTTGTTTTACTGAGGCAAAAGTCTGCAGGGGATGGAAAGCTCCAATTTGAGCGCCAAATTTTCGAGCTGGACTGAGAGTTTCTGCTGAGTCAGCGCCCGAACAGTGGACGACGCTTTGTCCCGGATGCCAGTTTATTTCAGAAACAACAATGGGGATAGCAGCATCGGGTGTGGTAATAAAAACCAGTTCAGCTGCGTCGGCAACTTCCTGACTGCTTGTACAAACGCGGCATCCTTTAAGAGACTGCGCAAGTTTTTCCGCCGATGCCAGCGTGCGGCTGTGCACTGCGGTGATAGGATAACCTTTTTCGCTAAGCCTGATAGCAAGGGCACTACCAACGGTTCCTGCACCAATAAAACCAAGTTTGAGCATTTCCCTCACCTCCTCAAAAATATAAATGCCCTATCCGACACAGCCAGAAAGGGCATCTACACTTTCTTGTTTATGCCGTCTCGGTCAGTCTGATCCAAGCGACAACTTAACAGGTTAGGTTTTTAAAGGCTCACCATAATCCATATTGGTGGCTTCACCACGAATACTAACATCGTATGCTCAGATTGTCAATAGGTGAGACGTAATAACCCATATTCCTATACGATCAGCCTGGTGTTAAATTTTGGTTACAATTTATGATGACAACGTGACTAGAGCCTGCATCTGCTCAACCCCACGCACAAACCCGATTACTACACTATCTCCAAGACTGGACGCCTCCCGTTCCAGATCTTCAGCGCTATTGATAGATTTGCTGCCAATACTAACAATCACATCACCCTCATGTAATCCTGCGCTTTCAGCGGGATAACCTGGTCGAACAGTGCCTACATAAGCACCATGACGCGATGCATATCTGACTGCGTCTGCTACGCTCAATCCCAGACCACGGCGGTGTTCGTTTCCAGCTACAGCCAGCAAACTTTCAATACGATTCCGATCGAATCCGATTACCGTCTGACCATTGATAATCACGACAGGCACACCCATTTGGCCAGTAAGATTTATCATTCTTTCTGCAGCATCCTGGTCACGCGATACATCATACTCAAAGTAGCGGATTCCGCGCTCGTTTAGAAACCGTTTTGCCTGATGACAATAACCGCAAGTAGGGGATGTATAGATATCAACTCTCATCATTCCCTCCTTAATCGTCATCATCTACGTTCCAATTGATATTTTTATCACCAACTGCTACAGCGGTCTTTCTGAATTCATTTAGTTCTTTTAATCCACGCCTGAAACTGCACTGTAGACATTGTTCAAACCAACCATCCATATCGCGGTCTATGAATACGTCACCAGAACATCTAGGACAAGCCTTTAATCTCCACTTAAGCATTTTTAACCTCCTCCCACGAGAAAAATCCCCTATTAAACTTAAACAATATTATTTTACGGAAATGTGAATCTAATGTATGTGACAATCGTCTCAATGCGGTCGTGTATTTGGGATTGAAATGTAAATCTAGTCCAGACTA
Organism: uncultured Dehalococcoidales bacterium; assembly: GCA_964354765.1. GTDB lineage: Bacteria > Chloroflexota > Dehalococcoidia > Dehalococcoidales > Fen-1064 > JAURWL01. The sequence goes on from CAYHBE010000093.1 coordinate 2,524, forward strand.
ATCGTCTTCGATGATAATCTCAAAAGAGCAGGTGAGAGCGCCGGTTGGACAAACAGCTTCGCAGAGAGTACACCAGTGGCAATCTTCTGTTTCCATCATAGATACCACATTACCAAGCAGTGTAATCGCGCCGCATTTACAAATCTCAACGCATAATCCGCAAAGATTACACTTGGACTGGTTGATTTCTGGCATTTGCACCACTAAGTTTACTCCTAAGGTAATGGTATAAAATCACCATACAAGGTGTATGTAACCTATGTCTCAAACTTCCTGGGTAATCAATTCCTGCAGCCCATTTTTGTTGGCGATAACGATTCGCTGGCGTTCCAATCTAATGAGTCCTCGCTCCTCAAGGGTCTTCAGTGAACGCGCCACAACCTCCCTAGCGGTCCCCGCCATCGCAGCCATCTCCTGTTGGGTAAGCCTTTGTCCGTGACCGGTTCCGTCACTGGTATTCTCAAGTAAAATTTTCGCCACTCTTCCAATAACATGTTTAAAAGACAGGTCTTCTACCAGGGATATGAGTTGGCGGGTCCTGGCTGCCAGCACCTGTATTATTCTCGAGCTGACCTGGGGGTACTGCTGTAGAGCACTCGCAAGCTTTTCTCTTGTGATACCAAAAATAGTTACCAGATTCATTGCCTGAGCGCTCATTGGATTAGGACTATTATCAAAAACCGCGATATCATTTAACACTTCATGAGGGCGTGCCAGGCTGATTATTTGTTCCTTCCCCTGGGAGGAAGTTTTAAAAAGTTTCACAATGCCAGAGATCAGGAAAAATAAAGAATCAACAGGCTCCTCTTCAAAAAAAATCATTTCGCCGCGCTGGACGGTTTTTTCATAAAAAGATGATTTTATAGCTTCCAGTTCAGCTACTTTTAGTCCTTTAAAATAAGGCAGGTTGGCGAGGGACCCAGAATCGATTACCATTTTCCCCCATGTTTATTCAGGCTATCAGATTATACCAGCTTGTGAAATAGCCCGCAAAACTTTGCACCGATTAGATGAATACAAACCTCCTCTCTGCTAGAATACTAATATGTTAGTTGTTATCAGGCGTGCCGTTATTAAAGACCTGAAAGCCATCACTGCTATATATAACGAAGCAATCCTTACAACGGATGCTACTTTTGATACCGAACTAAAAACTATGTCTGAGCAAAAAGTTTGGTTTTCCGATCATGGGCCAAGGAACCCGATCCTGGTGGCGCTCTCAGATGGGATCGTATGCGGTTGGGCATCCTTGAGCAAGTGGTCGACACGCTGCGCTTACGCCGATACTGCTGAAATATCAGTCTATGTTAAAGAATCCTACCGCGGACAATCTGTTGGACAACGCTTGATGAAAAAGATACTTGACGAAGGTAAAAAGGTCGGATTACACACAGTGCTTTCAAGAATTACCGGCGGAAATACTATCAGTATCCATTTGCACGAAAAATTCGGTTTTTCACATATCGGGATAATGAAGGAAGTAGGACGAAAATTCGATAAGATACTGGATGTGTACATGATGCAGAAGATTTATCACACAAAAACAAGATCATGAGCAAATAGCAGATAACAGGCAACCTAACTTCGTTTCACCAATTTATCGATCAGCCAGTCACGAATCCAGACTAATAAATCATTGTGTGCTTCTCTTAAAAAGTGGCCGTTGTTTTTTAATATTTTGAGCTCTTTTGGCTTCTTCGCCCATTCGTAAATGTATTCCGAGCACTCCGGAGACAAATTGCGGTCGCGCTCTCCATGAATAAGCAATAGCGGCCTCGGGGCGAGTCTTGCCACATTTCGTGCGCCGGCGGTTTGACTGGCGAGTCCAATGACCGTTTTTACCAACTTGCTCAATGTCCCCGCCTGTATGGCGACAGCACCACCGAAAGAATGCCCTACCAGGGCTATGTCATCGATCCCTGTTCCATTGAGAAATTTAATTCCGACCAGTACATCCTGGACACACTCGTCGAATTGCCCGGGGTATCGGTAATGCAACCGAAGTGAACTGATGCCATCAGAAACCAGTTGCTCGCTCAGGGTTTTAAAAATTCCGAATGATGGACCATCGAATCCCCCCAGCGCGCCGCACAGCCAGATCACGCCTCGACCGCTCTTCAAATCGTGGAAAATACACTCAATGTTACCCTCATCGGTGTCAATAACAACGTGTTCCTGGTTTTGATTTTGTTTTTCAGAATGAGTGCCGATAATCTTCATTTCTCTATGTCGCCGGGGGTGCCAATATTTGAGGACGTGAAGTACCCCGCGAAAATGATGCGAAGATTGCTATGGTACACACTATAGAAGAGATAAGCATCGTATCCTGGTAGCCGGATATCAATGCCATTCTACTCGCTTCCGAAGCGCCAGAAACCATAGAATGTGCCATGAAAACAGCCTGTCGACTCGTAAATATTGCGCCAGCAATGGCAATTCCACTTGACATGCCTACCTGCCTTACCGTAGCTATTAACGCTGAACCGGTGCTCAGTTTGTCCCAGGGAACTGATCCCATAATGGAACTGTTGTTGGGAGAAGAAAACAGTCCGGAACCAACACCGATTAAAACCAGCCTGGGCAGGATATCGGTCATGTTAGCATTTATTCCCAGACGGCTAAGCCAGAATATGCCGACAGCCATCAACGTAATACCTGCCGTGCATAATAGACGATACCCTATTTTATCGGATAACCATCCACTGATTGGACCGACGACAAGGGCTGAGACTGAGACCGAAGCGAAAAGAAGACCTGCCTCCGATGCATCATATTCAAGACCGTCAATAAGATAAAAAGGCATAAGCAATGTATTCGCCGACAGTGCAAGAAACATAATAAGGAGAGAAATATTCCCGGCAGCAAAAAGCCGGTTACGGAATAATTTGAGGTCGAGAATAGGTTGGGCAGCTTTACGTTCGACAATAATAAATACTGCTAGAAGTATTATTGCTGCAGTCCCGAAAGCGACTACTTCCGGTTCTGAAAAACTCGTCTTGCCACCGAGGTTGAAAAACAACAGTAAAAATGCAAGTCCGGCAGATAAAGTGACCGCTCCCCACCAGTCGAACTTAAATTTTCCTTCGCTGACTTTTTGTTCTTTCAAACAGATAATTGCCATAACCATCCCGATTAGCGCGACCGGAATGGTGACGTAAAATATAGCCTGCCAGTCGAACAGGTCGACGAGCACACCACCAAGAACCGGACCGGAGAGAAAACCTGCTGAGACAGTCGCACCCGAAATACCGAGAGCTTTACCCCGTTCCTGCGGAGGAAATACTGCCGTTACTATCGCCGTCCCGAGTGCCATCGTCATCGCCGCGCCGACGGCCTGCACGACGCGCGCCAATATCAGCTGGACAATTGTCTGGGCGAAGGTGCACAAGATCAATCCTACAGTGAATACTGCAAAACCTAAAGTATAGACTTTCTTCCTGCCATAGTAATCGCCAATCTTTCCAAAAATAAAAACGAGGCTGACGCTGACGAGTAAATAAGCAACAGAAACCCAGAGAACCACGGACGGCTCAGTATCGAACACCTGTGTAAGACGCGGAAAAGATATATTTACGATACTGGCATCCAGGGTACTCATGTAAATACCGATGGATGTGGTGATAAGAGCCAGCCACTTATAGGAAATATTCTTGATTTTATTATCTCCTTCCCTTAATGCTATGTCTTACTGTGATGTACTGAAATAAAATTTGTCAAGTACGTATTTCTCTCTACTTCTCATTATGTTATAATGTCCACTGAATTTCCTGTATAAAGGAGGAGAATTATGACGCAGGGTTCGGTTATTACAGAAGAAATGAAAAAACAAATAGGAGTCGAGTCCGAACCAACCATTGTACTCGTCGAAAAGGAGCCTATTAGAAGAGCTGCCGCAGCGATGGGTGACAACAATCCTGTCTACCGCGATGAAGAATACGCCAAAAAGCTCGGGTATCACAGTATTATTGCACCCCCTGGATTTCAACCAACTTATTCATTCCCCGTTAAAGTTCCGCAAGCAAGAGCTGATGCAGGACCA
>CAYHBE010000094.1:0-6522 GCA_964354765.1 uncultured Dehalococcoidales bacterium
AAGTATGGCTACTTGTATATTCATCAACTATAAATCCAATATCTGTGAATATGCATAAGAGGTAGTAAATAGCAATATGTTAGCTATAATACATATATGTAATAATCGATAGCATAAAGATTCACGCCAGATTTGTCAAGAGGTATTTCGCACGTGATGGATGTTTTTTGAAAAATATTTTGTAGAAAATTAGTTAATACGAAGTTGATTAAAGAGGATTTATAAAAAAAGAAGCCTCGCTAACGTTGTGTTATTTTTGTTACACAAATCCCACTCTGGAGTCACCTTTGTGTATTGGCTTTCAGGACGAAGGTGACTCCAGGCTATTAGCTAGACTCGGTAAGATGATGGGATAATATAATTCTGGCGTTTAGGTTACCTTGGTTCCCTTGAGTGGAGCGCTGCCAAATTGGCCCATCTGCACAGTGCCGGTCATGTTGTTACCATCAACCGCAACATCATAAACTAACGCCATGCTGCCCATTGGGCTCTGAACATTAATAGTCCACTTGGCTTTGTTGCCATCGACAGTGCCGGTGAATGCCTGATCACCACGCTGAGTTTTGTAGGTACCACTGCATGCATTACCTGATGTCTTAATAATGAGGTCGCCTGTTTGCGTACCACGTGGAGTGGTCATTTCTACTTTGTAGGTTCCATCAATCGCCATTTGGTATTCCTCCTAATTAAGTCTTGTCTAACTTGCGAAACAACCGACTAATAATAAGGCTTATGAACTAATACTGTCAAGATGGATTGACTCTTGGTTGATGACGTAATAAATTTGGGCTAGCGAGGTGGTAACAGGTCGGGTATCCTGGTTATTTTATTATCGATCTGCTGAAATCGGTGTATAGCGCCACCCACAGCTTCGACTCTTCTGTCGGCGAATACCTTGACGGCTGCTGCCGAAACGAGCCCGTAGCCGATTGCCCCTTCCGGTTTTAATGCCAGGGCTGCCTTTAACTCTTCCCAACCGCCTTCTTCGTCATGGGTGTCACAGAGAATAGGTGCAATACCAAGGCAAGGGAAAAGTTCAGCCGTAGAATCGTCGTCAGGGTCGCCCCAGCTCACCCATTCCTGTGCTAGCATAATACTTCCAGCTGAAATTCCGAAAAATGGTTTTCCTGCCTTATAAAGCGTTAACAGGAACTGAACCATACCCTTTTCGATTAAAGGTTTCATGCCTCTCTCAACATCACCGCCGCTAACATAAACTATATCCGACGATTCAATAATGGTTTTGGCTTTACTCATATGGGCGTCTTCAGGTGTGATAAAAGCGTGAGTTACTTTACCGGCACCACAGGCATTAAACATCCGTCCCAGCATCTCAAAGAATGACGTGTCATCACCGCTTGCAGTTCCGATATAAGCCACCTCAGGCAAATTTTTACCCGCTTCTTTAAGAGCAAGCTGAATCAAAGGGTCCGGGACCTGACGGTTTCGACCACGACCTCCCGCCAACAAATAAACAGGTTTAGGTTGGATGCTCATTTTCATTCCTTACTCATGACTGTTTATCAAGATATTTCTCTATGTTAACCGTGAAAGGCGGCTTGGAGACGCAACATTTTCCCGATGGTTCGGGGGAAAGGGTGTCTTCGAATACGACCATGATATTTGCCGAAGCGCCGTACAACCCCTTTAACAGGTCGGTTGCCTCCACATCCAATTGTCTTTTATCCAGGCGCTGGCTCGCTACATGCAGCTCATAATCACAATTGCTCATCTGGTCGAGGCGAAATTCATCGATGCCGTTTAAATTGATAATAGCATTGTCCAGTTCGTGGGGAGAAACCAATCTTCCAGTGATGGTAAATGTTACATTTGCAGTCCTTCCTTCAACCGCGGAAAGAATCATTCCAGAATACCTCCCGCACGAACATTTACTACCCGGTTCAAGACGCGCCAGGTCTCCCACATCGAACCGCAGTATATAGTACCAGGGATTGTTATAGGTAGTAACCAGTATTCTTCCCAGGTCTGGTCCGCCATGCTCCCGTTTTAACGGCTCAAAATCAACGCGGCAAAAATCACTGTTCTGGTGAAACTTTCCTGCCTCGCACTGCATGAAAACGTATCCCGTTTCAGTTGTGCCATAGGAACTCGCTAGCGGTGAAGTGAAAACACGTCGGATTTGCCGATAATGCAGGTTGGTAGGATACTCGTAGGTGAAGACTATTAGTCCAGGCTGAAAAACCTTGCGTTTGTTCGCATAAGCATAGCGGCATAACCTCGAGAGCAGGGAAGGGTTTGCCTCCAGGACTACTGGTTGATAGTCGGCTATTTCACTAATCATCCTGTCCATCAGGGCAGCAGACCACATAGCCGGATTGGATTTCTCGTTAAGATAAAGAAAACGCGCCAACTGCCTTCTTTCAAATGGGAGATCGATTTCATCGGAAATGAATCCGACATTCAATGCATTAGCGAGTATCGCTTCGCGGTGATTTCCTGTCATTAACCGGGCAGCATGGGAGTTAAGCTGCCAGGAGGCTCTTTCGGATGCATCCCACCATTGCTGGTTCCAGAGATTAGTTACACTGACGTCGATCGATCCGCTTGTATTAACTAAGGAAATTTCACCGCTTTTCAGACCTGCCTTCATATCAAGCCCAGCAGGAACAAATCCCTGAGGTTGATTTTCACGGATCTCTTTCTTTGCAAGCACCGGCATTGCGGCATATCGCGCATCAACTCCAGCTTCCTTACCCATATCAAGAGCCCTCCATGACCTATAAGCAGAAACTTTATCCAGAGCAGTTTCCAACGTGGTCAGAGAACGTTCGTAATAAGCAGGTGAGTAATTCCACTTCATTATTCCAGACCTAACCTTATTCTCATTAACCTGCTAATAGTGTATATTGTTATAGATCTACATCACAACTTGATAGGGATGATCACGTTGAAAGCACAGGTCTTAAGACACTCAGCACTAGCAGAATCCAGCCCTTTAGAACTGCTCGAAGTTCCAAAACCTGAACCATCTGACAAAGAAATACTGGTAAAGGTATCCGCCTGCGGTTTGTGTCACACTGAACTGGATGAAATCGAAGGCAGACTTTTTCCAAGACTGCCTATCATTCCCGGACATGAAATTGTCGGGAGAGTTACAGCGCGCGGCACAAGAGCTAAGAAGTATCGAATTGGAGAAAGAGTCGGAATTGCCTGGATACACTTAGCCTGTGGGGAATGCCAATTTTGCCGTGCCGGATTGGAAAATCTTTGTGTTGATTATCGAGCGACCGGCTGCGACGTCGATGGCGGTTATGCGGAGTACACAGTTGTATCTGAAGATTTCGCGTATCCGATACCAGCAACATTTAATGATGTCCAAGCGGCACCATTGCTATGCGCTGGCGCTATAGGTTATCGAGATCTGAAGCTCTCAGGCATCAAACCAGGGCAAAAGCTTGGCCTTTTCGGGTTCGGAGCATCGGCGCATATCGTACTCCAGATGGCAGTACACCAGGGAAAGGAAGTATATGTTTTTACACGGGGGAAAGAACACCAACGGTTAGCTTTGAAATTAGGAGCAAAATGGATAGGAACCGGTGAGGACAGCCCACCAAAAAAGCTTGATGCCGCGATCGATTTCACACCTGTTGGAGAGACCGTACCAATGGCGCTGAGAGTATTGGAAAAAGGTGGACGCCTGGTTATTGCCGTGATCCGCAAGCGAACCCCGATTCCTGCGATAGACTACGCCAATCTACTCTGGGATGAACGTGAAATTAAAAGTGTGGCGAATATAACCCGGCAGGATATAAGCGAATTCTTGCCCCTGGCTGCAAAGATACCGATTATAACTGAGGTCGAGGAGTTCCCTTTTGAGCAAGCCAATCAAGCGTTAGTACTGCTGAAAGAAGGAAAAATAAAGGGTGCAGCGGTTTTAAAAATCGGTGAGGGAGGTACGCAATGAAAGTTTGTCGGGTGGCGGAAATTAAAGAGCTGGACCAACGTGCTATCGAGGAATATGAGATCCCTGTGCAAATATTAATGGAAGATGCAGGCACTGCAGTTTATAATGCCATACGAAACGAAATCGGCGTACAGGATAAAAAGTTCGTAGTACTCTGCGGACCTGGTAATAACGGCGGCGATGGGTTTGTCGTCGCGCGTCAACTTCACGCTGCCGGCAGCCAGGTGAAAGTGCTCTTCTTCACGGAGAGGTCTAAATACAAAAATGAATCCGGGAAAAACCTCGATATAATAACTAAATTCCCCCTCGAGCGAGTTTATGCGACCGCGGTAGAGCAAATCAAGCAAGCCGTATCAGATTCAGACGTTGTTATCGATGCACTACTTGGAACGGGATTGGACAGGGATGTTCAAGGTTTAATACGTAAAGCCATCGAGCTTGTTAACCATAGTGGTAAATATGTTGTTGCTATCGACATTCCTTCCGGGATAAACGGCGATACGGGACAAATGATGGGTACAGCTATCAAGGCTGATTTTACCATCACTTTTGGTTTACCCAAGGTTGGTAACCTACTGTACCCAGGCTTTGGCAATGGCGGTAAGCTGTACGTTTCTCATATTTCCTACCCGCAATCGCTGTCAAACTCACCATCTCTTAAAATTGAAATTCCGCTGCCTATTCCTCTTCCCGAGCGGCAACCAGATAGGAACAAAATGGACTTCGGACCGGTGTTGGTTATTGCCGGAGCCGCTAACTATTTCTGGGCGCCGCATGCATCGGCTTACTCATTCCTGAAAGCGGGTGGGGGTTACGTTCACCTCGCTTGCCCAAAATCTTTAATTTCTGCGGTTGCAAGAAAAGGAAGAGAGGTAGTCTTCCAACCGATGGAGGAAACTATTTCCGGAAGTATCGCTCTCTCAAACAAAGATAAATTGCTACACCTAGCCAAAAGAATGCGGATGGTAATAGTCGGACCTGGAATGTCTCTCGACGACGAGACGCAAAAGCTTGTCCGGACACTGACCGTGGAGATCAACAAACCATTGCTTATCGATGGGGACGGCATCACATCGATTGCAGGAGCTATCAATACTGTTATTAATAGGAAAGAACCGACTATTTTAACACCTCACGCTGGTGAGATGGGAAGAATAACTGGTAAAAGTCTCGAGGATATAGAAAATAACCGAATAGGAATCCTACAGGAAACCGCTTTAAAACTTAATGCACATTTAGTTCTAAAAGGCGCTCATTCGCTTATTGGCTCTCCTGAGGGAAGGGTATTTATTAACCTGAGCAGCACCACCGAAGGCAAATCAGGAATGGCAACAGCCGGAAGCGGGGACGTTTTGAATGGTACAATCGCCGCGATGTACTGCCTCGGGTTAAATTTGGAGGAGGCTGTGCGGACGGGGGTGTTTATTCATGGCATGGCTGGCGACCTGGCGGCAAGCGCTAAAGGAACAGACGGGATGACGGCACGCGACATCTTAAATACTCTGCCTAAAGCTGTGAAATATTACCGTCAGAATCTCAGGGATATCCAGAAGAATTATTACGATACTATTCATTTAATATAAAAGGTACTTGTATATTAATGGTCATAAGTTCATTTACTGAAGAAGTGATAGCAATCATTAAAAATATCCCGCGAGGGAAGGTTGCGACGTATGGTCAAATAGCTACCCTTGCGGGAAATCGTTTTGCTGCACGGCAAGTTGTCAGGATTCTTAATTCGTCATCGAAAAAAGAAAAACTCCCCTGGTACCGCGTCGTGAACAGTCATGGCACCATATCTCTTGCACCCGGGCGTGGTTACGAAGAACAGAAAGCTTTGCTTGTTGGAGAGGGAGTAGTCTTCGATATACAAGACAGGATCGATTTCAAGAGATTTTTATGGAAATAATGCAGCTGCATTTCCAGTTTGTTAAATATCCATCTCGCGACTATTGACAAACGTAATTCGATTACGTAAAGTTGACCGTAAGTAGTTGACCTGAAACCCGGTGCAGCCGGTAAAGGAGGCAAGATGACTCAACAAGGAGCACCGCAAGAACCACAAAGACCTGCTTCTGAAAGGCGTCCCCGTCATGAGAAGGACGAAAAGGAAGAAGAAAAACGGGGTGAAAAAGACGAAAAATCCCGCAATGAGAAGGACTGGGATGAAAAGTGGCGGCGCGACCCGATAAATGCTGGCTGCTGGGCAGCTATGTTTATCTGGGCAGGGTTAGTACTCCTGGGAAACACAACCGGTTGGGGACCAGATACTTTCACGTGGTGGAGAGAGGGTAACTGGTGGGCAATCATTATGGCCGGAGTGGGTGCAATCCTTATCCTTTGTGGAATCATCCGGTTGTTAATGCCAGAGCATCGACGTCCGGTTATCGGCAACCTGATTTTGGGTACTATATTCCTGGGTGTTGGCTTAGAAGAGCTGAGCGATTGGGACTGGGGAGTAGCCGGCGCAATCATTTTCATCGTCATCGGTCTGCTGATAATTCTAGCGGGTATTTTTCGTAGGCGAAAATAAGAATTTAGAGTCTATCGAGATTCAGGGTGCTGACCTCATTCCAGAAATGGTATAGAGGCATCCA
>CAYHBE010000095.1:0-6495 GCA_964354765.1 uncultured Dehalococcoidales bacterium
ATGCAGTTTGAAAGAAACCGGGTTGATTACTACGATGGAGTAGCAGAGTTATGGTGGGATTCTGTGAAGACATACATTCCTGAAAATCAGGAATCCCCCCATGCAAAAGCGAACCGTGCGCTTTTTGAAGATGAGATGAAGTTTATCGACCACTCAAAGTCGCCGATGTTTCTAACTAAAGAGTACGTATTTGTGAACCGCTGATATATTTAATTTATCGTACTATTCCGTCTTTGGTGTCTGCTCTTTTGCTCTCTGGCGCATCGCATCGAGGTTGAAGCTGGAGCCAGTGCTTCCAACCCTGCCGAGCGCGTTAAGCTGGCGGTGATATGTGAACTCAGCATCGATCCCCAGAATTTTCATATGGGTGTTCAATGCTTCTTTTAGAATAATCATACCGTCGGGTGGCACGTCTGCCATGAGTTTAGCAACTTTCCAGACTTCACCAGCTAGTTTATCTTCAGGGACAGCATAATTAACCAGCCCTATCTTTTCAGCTTCTTTGCCTGTGATCAGCTTTGAAGTCATGAGAAGTTCCTTAGCTTTGCGAATACCGAGTAATGTTACCCACAGAGGCATGCTGGTGACACCGCCGCTGCGTGTGGCGGGATGTCCGAGGATGGCGTTTTCAGCCGCGATTGCCATGTCGCAGCACATCTGTAGATAGCAGCCGGCAGCGACACAGTAACCGTGCACTTGGGCAATAACCGGCTTTGGGAAATACATTATCATTTGATAACGCTCACTGATTTTCCGAAGTGTGCGGATTGCATTTTCCGTTGTCCACTTGTCATACCCTTTGGGTACACTGGTGTAAGGGCTTCCCTTAATGTCATATCCTGCACTAAAAGAAGGCCCGGCTCCAGCGAGGATGACTACCCTGACATCTTTGTCATTATCGGCTTCAGCAAAGGCGGCATCAATGTCTTCCAGCAACTGGTAATCGAGGGCATTACGCTTATCTGGTCTGTTCATGGTAATACGAGCTATCTTTTCTTGAACGTCGTAGAGCACGGTTTCCAGTTTCATCGCATTCTCCTATCTATAAAATTTCACCAGATCACCTGAACTCAGTGATCCAACCTGTGTAGAGGATCAGATTGCATCACAAATCATAGGCCTTGACTGCTTTTGTGTCAACAGTTCGTTAATGCAGGTTTCAGGACTTCCAGATTTCCCTGCCTGAATTAAAGCAAGCGGTAAACATTTGTTCAGGGTCGGTGGTTTCCTGGATATTGGGAATTGTTGCTGATGACATCTGCTTAAAGCCAGGAGGTACATAGAGTGTGAAGTCGAGTGGTTTTTTCCCAGCCAGGACATTATTTACATAATGTTGGGCAGCTTCAAGAGAACCAGATGCTAGATAAACCGCTCCATTCAAAGACCGGTCGGCGTGCTGGAATGCCCAGCCATACAGAGAGGCGAGGTCGATTTTACCTGGATAACTGATCCCGTAGATACTTGAGGCTATATTGTAGTACATAGCTAATTGCATGCTGGGCCATTTCCCTTTGCCATACGTTAGTCCGGGACAGAATGGATCATCTAATTCTGTATCTAAATTCGATATGGCATAGCCAACTGCTGCAGCCTGGCCGATCACATGCTCACATGAATAATCATGACCCTTCGTATTCCATGACTTGTTGCTGCATTTCAATACCGTAGAACGTGTCATGAAATTACCATGTGATCCGCCATACGGAACGGTTGCGACCTGCGTCATCATGAACGACCCATCCCTGAGAACAGCATGGTAGTAACCTTTTTTCCCGGTCTCCTCATATGAAATAGCGCCATCCTTGTTTTCATCGAACTCATCTATCAATTGTCTGTAATATGTCGAGCCAGTCAAGGCATCATTCGCCCTGGCATAACTGAGTGCTGTCTTGCCCATATCCCACAAGAAACATGCCGGTGCGTAATACAAAGTCTCAGTTATCAACTCTTCGAAGTTGTTTCCGTCAATTCTTCCGAGATGCCCTTCGACGCTGACGATTTCTTGTCCTGTAATAATATCTTTTCCAGAGACAAAATATTGCCGTTTGCCCACGCCACGGTTCTCGGCATATTTATATAAACCATACCGCCAGAGAGGCGAATCATAATCTTGTTCCGAGACCAGGTTCTTCCCATTAACCGCAACCACGGGCACCTCGCGGAAAAAGTCATCTGGATAGTTGGTCTTTTTCTGCATTTTTCGAGCCTGTTTAACAGGTACGGTCTTACAGCAATACCGGGCGCATAATGAATCCAGAGCGACCGGATCTTTAGAAGCAAAGACATACCCTTCCGGAATCCTGGTACCGCCGCCCTGGTGGCTGATATTTGTGAATTCAATACCGTCGACAATATGAAGCATATAGACATCCTGTGCCTGGACAGCCCTTATGATATCGGCTTGCGTACCGGCAATGCCATCGGTTTTACGTACAATATACTTACCATTGGCATTCAGTTTGGGATAACCGCTGTTATTATCCTGCTCGGGCACCCAAACCGCGTGAGGGATTTCTGTTTTCATGCCCGGATACAAAGTAAAGGGATATGCATATTTCCACTGGGTGCTTCCCTTGATTGCATTTTGTGGAGCTTCTTGCGGGTATAGTCCGATACCCAGGTTCTTGATCGCATTGGTTAATAAGTCTATGAGATGAATTTTTAACCTGGGGACATTTATTAGGATACATCCAGGATAGAGCAGTTTATCCGATTTATTAGAAGGATCACCGCCGATAATGACCTTGTGCAAGGTTATCTTTTTAAAATTGGCTCCATCAGGAACAGGTATTTCTCTGCCTTTAGATGGATCATCAAACAACCGGTTTAGGTCGTAGACCATCAACTTGTCTTTGGCTTCGCCTGGAGGTATGAATTTACCGACGAGGCTCTCCTCGTAGCCGGACATAGGATTGTCTAAATGATTTGAGGCATGCGTTTCTGCGAGGTATTTGCGTACAAAATAAAATCCCCACCCCCCATAAAAGCTGCCTGCTTTTCCTTCTAAGGCAGCTTCCGTAGGGAAACGCTTTCCATTATTGTAATAGAGTCCGAAGAGACCGGCAGTCATTGACATCGCGGAACCCGCCTCGCCGAGAGCCATTTGATGATACGAGATGTCGAGCTTATCGTGAAACCATCTCATCAAAGCCCCGATCAGAGACCATTCAGTCGATGTATTAGATGTAGTTGTTTCGCCGTGCGTAATGGGGTCAATATTTAGAGCATTAACAATATTCGGTTTGAAAAGGAGCTTTTTCCCTTCTTTAACCTGGGATTTTAACTGACGGCTAAAATTATCTTTTTTATCCAGAATACCAAGGGCAACATCGAGATGCGAATACATGTAATCGATTTTGCCCCTGATTGTCTGCCAAGAAACTTCATTGGATTCATTGATATACTTCTGCAGCAGTGCCGGAATCCCCATGTAGGCTTTCTTCGGGTCGAGTTTTAATACGGATACCAGTTTGCCTCCGTTATCAATGTTTACCTTCCCGATAGTTGACTGGTATGTGTTTTGCGGTTTACTCATCTTTATATCCTCTTTGCATTACGGTTGGTTAAATTAACCTGAACAATATTGGTCTGCGGAAAAGGGATAAAGTGAAAGGGATTAATTGGGAGAGGCAAGAAACCAACAGAACCCCGCCGAATGCTCAAATTACTAGCCTAAGTATATCTGAAATAATCCCATCCAACAAGATCAGGTCCTGGTTTTCTCTTCAGTTTTAGCGTTCGCTGGTTGGGTATTTTTAATTTTTTCCTTCCTCATTTTTACCAGGGCTATTACAATACCACCTGCCAGATAAAGTATACCGACGCCAAAGGCGACGACAGCCGCGATGAAAGCATGTTCTGTCACGTGGATAGTATCAGTAATGACAAGAGTGCCGATAACGAGATCGATTATTCCGGATAGTACTAGCAGGAAGCTCCAAAAATTACCGAACAAGATGTACTTCAGTATTTTCAATCTAATTTACCCGCTATTCAAATCGAAAATATCAGTTTGGATTTGAAAGCCCAAAATATTTCTCTCCAGAATCGCGCTTCGAGTATACGAGGTCATGTACTATCTGTCAAGGTGGTTTATTAGAGAGTGAAATCAGCCCAGAAAATATAAAATTTTCGTTGACCTGGTAGATTTGCTTGTTCATAATAAGTGTAATACTCAACAGGGCTGTTACGTATATATTAGCAGACAGCCTTGGAAAGATTTATTAGACGCTGGGATGAATAGCAGAACAGGGCAAGTCAGTATCAGGGAAACTTTCGCAAGACTGTATGATGAGAATATGTCAAAAGTCTATCGATATATCTATTACAAAGTGAACAATCAGCAGGTGGCGGAGGATTTGACGTCGGATGTATTTGAGAAAGCGCTGGTTAATTACACAAAATACAACAGTGAAAAAGCATCTTTCTCTACCTGGATATTCACGATTGCCCGGAATACGATTACCGACTTTTATCGTGCGCAACCAAAAGTCAAAATGGTTAATATTGAGGAAGCTGTCGCAACACCAAGTAAAGATCCCGGTCCGGAAGAGACGGTGGAAAGTAGCGAGGAAAAACAATTACTCCGCCAGTGTATCGCGAAACTACCCGAAAATGAGCAAGAAATTATACGCTTAAAGTTTACGATGGAAATGACCAACCGCGAAATTGCCAAGGTGCTGGGATTAACCGAGTCAAATGTGGGAGTGATGCTCTACAGGATAATCAGAAAACTAAGGGATAATTTCCCGGAGATCCAATATGGATGACGAGAATAAGGAAAAACAGTTTGGCAGCGACGTCGACCGGCTGATCACTGGAGAGAAACCGAAAGACATTAAAGGTTCTCCGGAAGATTACAACAAAAATATACAATTTGCTAAAAAGATGCTGGACTCACGAGCGGAGCCATCTCCAGCGTTTAAGGAGAACCTGAGGAAACAATTATTGGCAAAATTGGTCGAAAAAGAGATGGAGACAGAACGACAGCGAGTGCGAGCTAATGGTTTCTGGGAAACCGTAAGGAACATCCTCCCGCGAAGCCCGGCATGGCGGACCGTCACTGCCACGGTCGCGGTTTTTGCTCTGGTACTGGTTGTCGTGTGGCAATTAGGCGTATTTACGGGACCTGCCAGTTCTCCTGTTCTGACCACATCTCAACCTCCTGGCATTACCGCGCAGGGACCAGTTGAAGTTACTGCTCGAACTTTACAGAGCACCTATAAGACTGGAGAAGAGATTGAAATAGTACTGGTCTGTAAAAATACGAGCCGAGAAGCTTTGACTTTGACCACATTTCCGCCCGAAATATTAATTGCCGCTTCGAGCTTAAGGCCATATAAAACTATTCACGGCGGTGAATCCAAGCTCTTGCCAGCCGGCGAAACTGTAGAATACATAACAACCTGGGACCAACTCGACAATGATGGAGTCCAGGTACCCCCGGGTGACTATGTCATCAATATGCTAGACATCGAATTGAGCGATGGCAAAGGCACCGTCACGCTTTTAGATAGTCCTCGAATAACTATTGTCGCTCCTTAAATCGACGCGGCGTGTCTTCAAACAGTATCTGAATTCTCTCTCTTTAATTGTTTTGAGCAAGTTTATTGGTAATGTACGCGGCTCCACTAAATTTGTTTCTAAAATTGTTTTCACAATTTTTGTAATACTCCTTTTTCGTTTTCCGTATATATCTATAGAAAATATAAAATTAAGGAGATATTAAAATGAGAAACAAAGTAATGATAGCCTTGATGCTGGTTGGAGTTCTGGTTGGCACAGTAGCCTGTGCGAATGCGCAGGGCGCTGATGGACCTAACAATGTTCCTCCTGCCCCAAACAGGTACATTGCAACTGTTACTGCCGAGGATTTCAACAAGGAAGCGAATGTGATCAAAGAAATCGAAGTAAAAGTTGGAGAAACATATACGATCGTACTGGATTCGAATGCAACGACTGGTTTCCAATGGACAGCCAATGCAAATATCTCCATTGAAGACGTGCTGGAGCAGACAGCACATCAATATATCGCACCCAATACCGGAGACGCACCGGTTGCCGGGATGGCAGGCGTTGAAGAATGGACATTCAAGGCTGTCAGCGCCGGCACAACCACCGTCACCTTGAGCTATGATCGGCCGTGGGAAGGTGGTGAAAAGGGTGGGAGGACATTCGAACTGATGGTTGTCGTGAGATAAAACTGGATTACTTGAAATTGAGAACACTAAAGGCTGGGAAGCTCTCCCAGCCTTCTTGTTTAAGCGCGCTTATTTAGGCTGCCTGCGTTTTGGTCTAAATTAATGGTTCGGTAATAGAGATTTCGTGGACTCGGCCAGTTGTCTTAACTCGGCTGCCCTGGTCTGGTCTTCTTTCAATCTGGACAGTAAACTCACGAGCTGTTCCCTTCTCTCGTGGCGGTCTTCCTCGACTAGCGGACCGCCCCCGCTTTGCTCGCGGTAAATACGGATGAGGAGTTGGCTTATCTCGCTGAAC
>CAYHBE010000096.1:0-6491 GCA_964354765.1 uncultured Dehalococcoidales bacterium
CAACTTCTCACCATTTGATCGTGCATACAGCCTGAATTGCCAAGTATTGCTACCAGTATTTTTAGGAGGGGAAAAGGCGAGGACTTGTAAGTTGTTACCTGGTTATTGGAATTTTCTAACCATGGTGTACCGTCTGTCTACTCGGCTGTGGTCGAGCCGGGCAGCTTCCTGGTGAGTTTCTTCACCTGGTAAGTGATCCATGCCGATGTCTGGTCGTCGAGCGTGGTACTGCCGTTCAGACCGTGGAAAACTATCTCGGTGCCTGCCTCTTGAACATTCAGCCAGACGAGGAAAGCCTTGTACTTGAGCTGGGAAAGCTGCGTGTCAGTTGCCTGCATCGCAACCGACTTTTCAGAAACCATCAGTAATAGATAGCTGGTAGATATTGTACCCGTGGTGCTGTCCTGTTGACTGAAAGCCACCGGATCGCTGCACTTTCCGACATCCAGGGTATCTATCACCGAGCTTATCTGGGTGTTGAATAGCTCGGGTATTTGCCATCCCATGTCTCCGCCGTTCTCTTTCGAGGTCGTGTCCAGTGAAACTTCCCTGGCAACGGCATCAAAACTCTCGCCGCCGTCGATCCTGACCCTGGCAGTTGCTGCATTTTCTTGAGTATCGAGGACAATGATCCATACATGCGCCTGGGGTACCTGTGGATTAACCTGGGCTCCTATGGTATCTTGAACATTCTTCGCCATGATTTCGCCTTCAATGACCTTGTTAAATTCCTCGGCGGTCAGTCCGGTAGTATCAAGCCGTTCCTGGAACCACTTGTCGTAGTCGGCATCATTGATTGTCTCGTTCTCGCCTTTCGCAATGTTGCGAAGGTAGTCGCTGATATCCTGGGCAGTGACTGCCGGAAAACCCATCGCCGCTGCCTGCTGTCTGATGATCAATTCTGCAGTCAGGCTCTGCAGTACCGAGTCGGCGGTCATCCCCTGGCTGGCGACTATTCGCTTCAGGAAATAGCCTGTCTTGATACTATCATCACCAACGGAGAGTATGACACGCTGGAAAGGCTGTACAGCTACCATGTAATAGGCTGCGCCGGCGATGATAGCAATTACCAGCACGATAGCTGCAATCGTAAATACCAGCCTGCTCTTGCCCGCCGGCTTTTTACCGGGCGGCGCGGCATTAACGACTGTTTTAGCCTGACGTGACGGCCTTTTTTTTATTGGTTTTTGTGGACGTTGACGCTGCATATAGTCCTAACTTATGTATTAACGATCTTTCTATTTGATATTATAGCAGGAATATTTAAGATTATGTTTGGTAACAAAACGGTAGGTACTACTTGCATTTGGTTGAAAGAAATATTATATATGACCTCCAATTGACTGCACAATGACCCACCGCTTAGACTTCCTTAGACTTCTCCCAGCACAAGTCCTGCAATTCCGTTCAGGACAAGTCGCTAAGGGCAAGCTTAATATTCTCTCCGCTTCATCGATGTCCCGCCCGCTAAAGGATAGAATAAAGCCGAAACGATTTTTGATGTGAGGATATTAATCTCCCCATTGTTAAACAACACAACGACCTATCCCTTTATCCCTTCCCTTTAAACTCAGGGAAGGGAAATTATAAGTAAGGGGGGCTGCGCCCCCCTTGCCACTTCTGCCATATATACTGTTAGGGCTTCGTTACGAAGCTAAAGCTTGCCAAGAATTTGTACAACCAGAACTGAGTAGGGAAAAAAGCTTGAATATTATCAGCCAGCTTTTGCAAAATAGAGGGGATGGGTTTTCCCATCCCCTCTGAGGTCGCGCATCCGAGTGATAACTACTTGCCGATCATCTGTTTCCGCAATTCAAGGTCTATCCATGCATAATTATGCTCCGAATAGTAGTCATAATAACCATTCGCAGTCTGACCGTAGTAGTTCTTTACCCATGGTTGCCAGAAGTAGTAGGTATAAGGTGTCGTCTTTGTAATCACATAGCACTGAGATTGCAGATAGGGCAACAAATCACTGTGTATTCCATCCATCTTCTTTTCGTCGATTCCCACGTATTTCTGTATCTCGGTATAAGCTTCCTGGACCTTGGGATCGTTAACGTAACTGCCGTTGAACTGAGATGAGCCGTTGTAGTTGATCATCTTCCAGAAAGTGCCGATGCCGGATGTGTAAGAATAAAGCATCTGGTCGTAAGAACGACGAGTCATTGCCGCAGTCCATACGGCATAGTCTTTAGCATCAATAGTTAAGTCGACTCCAATTTTTTCCCAGAACGCTTTAACTTGCGATAGGACATCTACCTGGGTCGGGGTATTGTAACAGACAACCGTTAACTTTAGACTGGGATAACCAGCTTCAGCAAGCAGTGCTCTAGCTTTTTCGGGTTGATATTTATATAAGTCCTGTACTTCTTGTGGATATTGTTCAAGCGGTACGTATGCTCCGGCATACTCTTTGCATTGAACTACCGGCCAACACATTATTTGTGCGTCACCGCCATAGAAAACGTCCTTTAACGTAGTGTAGTCAACGCCCATGGTCAACGCCTGACGCACCTTTAAGTTGCTCAAGGGAGAATCTGCTTTATCGGTGTGCATATAGATGACATAGACTGTGTCGTGTATGAATTTAGCCCATTTCAGATCCGGGTAGTTCTTTCTCAGATTGGCTGCTTCATCCCAGGTGACACCACACCAGTCAACTTTAGATGTACGTAATGCCGCATACCTGGCTGACATGTCCGGGATGATGAGCATCTTACACGAATCTAAATACGGAAGCTTATTTCCCTTGCCGGGACCTACCGGGTCTGTTCGCCAATAGTTATTATTTCTGGTTAGAGTGACTGCGCTCCCAGCAACAAAATCTGATAGGATAAATGGTCCGGTACCGCAGGCATTTTTCCAATCACGCATGTCACCGTAAGCCTCAACGACCTCATGAGGAATGATATTAGCAAAATCCGGAAGCAGAGAGGTCATATTACCGAATTCAGCTTCAGATGTTTTAATTTCCACCGTATACTTGCCAGTCGCAGTTACCGTCGTGGCTGCACTCATAGCGGGGTACCCCGCTTTGATGTAAGAACGCGGTTCAGTCATGAGCCGGTTCAAAGAATACACAACATCATCTGCCACAAGCTCACGACCGTTTACTGGAGGTTTGTTGTGAAACGAAACACCCTGGCGAATATGAAATATCATTCGTCCTCTTTCAGGGATCTCCCAGCTTTCAGCCAGTGTGCCCGCTTTTAAGTCGAGGCGGTTGATACCAGGAAGCTGATAGTCAAATTCAGCTGTCCCGGCGCGGCCTCTTGTCCAGTCGAAACTAAGTAGTTCCTCATTGGTTGAATGTAATGTATCGGCCAAAAAGTGTTGTGTAAATGCTTCGTCGAATCCCTGGATATCCGTCTCGCGGGCATAGACAAACGTTCCGCCATATTTTGGGGTTTCGACAGATGGAGGAATCACAGGAGGAGTTTCTGTGACACGCTGAATAACCTGGCCTTTAACCGTTGTCCCAGTTCCTTCGGTTGTCGTCGTGGCTTGTTCGCAGGAAACGAGCGTCATGAAAAGAATAATAATGACACTGAGTACTAACCAAACAGGATGCTTTTTCATTGGTCCCTCCTTTGTATTTGCTGTTAATTCGTCTCCAGATATTCAGTTCTTTATTGTCACTTAGTTACTTGCCGTTTTTTTTCTTTAATTAATTTCTTACTAACGCCGGCATAACGCCCTAACCCGCCTCTTAGCCGCGGATCGAGTAAGTCTCTCAGAGCATCACCAAGCATATTGATCCCGTATACAACAATACTCAAAGCAATCCCAGGCCAGATTGCGAGCCACCAGCCCTGCAGCATAAACCTTGTTTCACTGAGCATACCTCCCCAGCTGGGTGTTGGAGGCGGGATACCGAAGCCCAGGAAGCTGATACTAGCTTCAGCAAGTATGGCGGCTCCCATATTGATAGTGAAAAGAATAATAATTGGAGCCATGATGTTTGGCAGAACATGGCGGAGAAGAGTCTTCGATACCGGACAACCTATCGCACGCGCCGCTTCAATGTAAGTGTTGCTCTTGATACTGATGACCGTACTTCTTACAATGCGAGACGAACCAATTCCATATAACACTCCCAGAACTACTGTTACCTGAACAAGTCCCGGACCGACAATTGCCATAACCGTAAGTAAGATAAAAAGTGCAGGAAAACACATCCAGGCGTCCACTAATCTTTGAATTAATATGTCTGTCTTGCCCCCGATGTATCCTGAAATAGTACCAATGGCTGTAGCTAAAAAAGCACCGATGGTTGAAGCTCCAAGCCCGACATACATCGAGATACGGGCACCATAAACAATTCGGCTACATAAATCTCTGCCAATATTATCTGTCCCCATCAAGTGGTTTAACGATGGTTGTTCAAGCGGTCCTCCTACATAAATCTCGTTGAAACCGAAAGGCGCCAGCAGCGGAGCGAAAATACCTACGAGGAGTAACACCAGTACGATCATCCCGCCCACAGTCCCCAGCGGTTTCTGTCTAACCAGCCTGATAAGCAGGTCTATCAAAAATGGATAATTTTTAGGTATTACCTTCGAGATTTCAGTTGAACCTGCTACTTTCGCACCCTCAGTCATTCCCCATTTCCTCCATCAGCGATAACTTATCCTGGGATCAAGATAGGCATATACAACGTCAACCACAAGGTTAATTGCGAGTACCGCCGTTGCCATTACTACGTTCACTCCGGAAATGACAGGATAATCTCGTTGTCCAAGTGCATCCAGCATTAGCCGCCCGATCCCCGGTAAATTAAATATCCGTTCCATGATCACCGAACCGCCAATCAATACAGGTACTTGAAGCCCGATGATTGTAATCACCGGAATCATGGCATTCTTCATAGCATGCCTTACAACGACGCTCCTTTCCCTTAAACCTTTTGCCCATGCCGTCTTTACGTAGTCCTGACGGAGTACTTCGAGCATCATCGTCCTGGTCATACGCATGGTTGTTCCCGACATAACCATCCCCATAATGACAGCGGGAATAATAAACTGCAGTAGATTCCCCCCGAGATCAGATGTTATAGGAATATATTGTGCCGATGGAGACCATCCCCACCAGACCGAGGGGAAAACGACTACCATGGTTCCAAGCCAAAAACCTGGTAGAGATATGCAGAAAATAGCAACACTCCTGCCTATGTAATCTCCGATAGTGTCTTGTCGAACGGCTGAATATACTCCAATTGGGACGGCTATTATCATGCTGGTTATAAGAGCCAGAAAGCCAAGCTCTAAGGAAATGGGTATCCTGTTAAGGATTTCCCTAGTTATGCCTCGTCCCGTCCACAGTGAATCACCCAGGTCTCCAGTCACAACACCTCCAAACCAGCGCGCATACTGCACATGTAAAGGTACATCCAATCCCAAAACGTTCTTTATATATTCCCTGGCATCTTCTGCGTCGGCAGTGACATCGGGAGGCATCGTAGCAGACATCAGGTCGATTACAGAACCCGGTATGAACCTTACGGAGAGGAAAACGATGATAGTAACCAGAATGAGAGTAGGGATGATCAGGATTAACCTCCTGATAATATAGGTGGACATCTTAATCCCCGCCTCCTATCGTAATCCAATCGAATATGCAGCTTGTCCTTAGCTAAAAAACGGGTAATAAATTTATAAATGTGAGACGATAATTATTATGTTTATCTTCAGATGCGACTATCGGATATGAATATACAATGAAGTATACTATCTGTCAAGGGGTTCATAAAAGAATTACGCATTCATTTCTTGAATAATTATGTCCAAAAAGCTATATTACTCACATCCTTAAGAATCCAGAAGTGTCGGTTGACTACGATAACGAAACAAGAAAGTGCCTGGTGGTTTAACAATGATACTTTCAGTTAAACGAATAATCGTACTCACTCTGCTACTTGTCCTTGTCACATTTTTAGGGTCTTGCGGTACAAAAGAAGCTATCACGGTCGCTCCACCCGATAAATCGGGCATAATTGAGTACGATATTGTTTACAAGACTGTCGGGGACGTCTCACTTAAAATGGATATTCGCTATCCGGAAAGAATTGGTGGAGCTGCACCTGCAGTCATTTATGTTCATGGTGGGGCGTGGACGGCAGGCGATAAGAGTTCAGGCGCAGGAGTCCAATTTATCCCCGAACTCGTTTCGAGAGGGTATGTGGTAATTTCGATCAATTATCG
The DNA here is from genome assembly GCA_964354765.1 of uncultured Dehalococcoidales bacterium. GTDB lineage: Bacteria > Chloroflexota > Dehalococcoidia > Dehalococcoidales > Fen-1064 > JAURWL01. The sequence continues at coordinate 6,204 of CAYHBE010000096.1, forward strand.
GCTTGCGCCCGATGCCAGGGTCATCGACCAGATAAGCGATGTGAAATGCTCCGTCCGCTATCTCAAAGCTAGAGCGAACGAATATGGAATCGACGCAAATCATATCGGTGTAATAGGCGGAAGCGCCGGCGGACACCTAGTCGCCTTACTCGGCGTTAGCGATAGCGGTTCTGGTTTAGAAGGTGATGGATGCTTTCCTGAACAATCGAGCCGGGTGCAAGCTGTCGTCGACTTGTTCGGTCCGGCTGATCTCGTAACCATGTTCGAATCCACTTCTCCATTATGGCT
>CAYHBE010000097.1:0-6408 GCA_964354765.1 uncultured Dehalococcoidales bacterium
TGAAACCAGTCTCGCAGGTTAGATTGCCCGCGTATTTAAAGTATTCCGATATAGTAGCATTGTCACGTGTTTTGTCATATAATAAACACAATCTAAACCTGAAGGGACTAAAGACTTGGACGTTGAGTGGATACTGGAGCTAGTACTCTTCAGCATACTCCACTGGATTCTAGCCGGTATCGTTCTCAACGATATCGCTAATAGAAAACATGTTTTTGGTGGGCACAAAGCTCCCTGGGTGATTGCTGTCATCCTCCTCACATTTGTTGGCTCGTTACTATATTTATTATGCCACCCCCAAATACTGGGAGGAGACGACGAGAGGTAATAACCTCCTGATAAATTCCTCGCCTATTAACTGGTAATTTCCTGTTATTGCTTGCGCAACTCAATCAGCAGGGAATCGGGATTGTCTGTAATAATACCGTCGACATCCCATGAGAGTGCGCTGCGTAATTCGTCAGTAGAATTACAGTTCCAGACGATCAGTGATAGTTCCCGGTGATGAAGCCTATCGACTAATGCCAGGTTGGTAGAACTGAACATGGGAAGCATTATCTGCGCCCTGGTGAGGCTCATCAATTTCAACGGATCTTTAGGGGGAAAACTCGTGAGGATGCCGCGCCGGAAATCCGGTGCCATGTCCGCAAGCTTGGTGATAAGTGTACTCTGAAAGGAGGAAATTAGTAAATCGTCTGGGGTCATTACAGCTTTTATTTTATCCAGCAGACGGTCAAGAGAGTAAACCATCTTTATTTCCAGGTTTAACAGGACCTGCTTATGGCATAGTTCGAGAGTTTCCTCCAGCAAAGGGATTTTATATTGCCTGCGTAATCTCACCTGATTGATATCCGCGAGCGACATTTCAGAAATCCTTCTCCCTTCGATTTCACCATCGTGAAAAATGATGAATCGGTTATCGGCGGTTTCATGGACGTCACATTCGATACCATCGACGCCAAGTTTGATAGCCGCGCTAAAGGACTCAATCGTATTATCCGGGAAATTTTTAGTAAAACCGCGGTGAGCGATATTTAAAGTCTTCATAATTTCATCCTTACGCTCATGAACGAGCATGGTATTAGAATCCAAGGTCGAGGAGAACGACTAACTGGCGTAGAGTGTCTTGCTTCGCTGTGAGAATCATTCGAGGAATTCTCCGATAACTGCCCCAACGGTATAAGCTCAGATTTTTCAATTGAATGACGTAATCGACGTCTTTTAGAAGTCTGGTTTTTATTACCTGATTGCGTATCTCACTGACCCGGGATATTATTTCGAGCAACGTTTGCGGGTAACGGTTTAGATGAGCACTGGGGAAGTCAATTGCCAATACTGGAGAATCTTCTTTGCCTACTGCTTGCAAGGGAAGTTCACAATAAGGCGTACTACTTTCTAACTCCCGACCATCAAAGTTTACAGGCGGGAACAAACCGGAATACGCGATACTCGCTCTCATCGCGTCAATCAATTTGCCGCTTTCAATAAGAACCAGGTTTTTATTATTAACATCGATGGTCGAAAGCGCGACGGGTATTCTCAGGTCCGCGAACGTTTTATTACCAAAGAGATCAAGTAATAAAGGGTCTACCATGTCCCAGGACAAAACACTGATTCGACTAAAATTGGCACGGCAGTACAATCGCTCACGTAAAAAATAATCGATACTATCAAAGATGCGACGCTTCCGGGTTTGGAATAGTCCAGACATCTGCTCCAATCCCCATAAAAACCTGTGATTATTTTCAAAGAAATTTACCAATTGTCCAATTAATTCCTCGGGTCGTTTTCTCAGGGCATATTGCACCGCAACCAGGGCGCTCGTGCCTGCTGCTATGATTTTCTTAACCTTGACATCGTGATTGGAGAGCGCCTCGAAAACGCCAATATTGGCGATACCTTTGACACCAATTCCACCCAAGACCAACGTTACTTCGTTACCCATTCTTCTCTAATATTCTCAATAATTCGGTTAGGACTTTTTTCGTAGTATCATAACCTAATTTCATCGCGCCTGCGTAATTTTCGAAACGTTCAGGTGTATATCGTTCAAAATCCACCTTAATATGAAAATCTGCTTCGACTATCTGCCAATCATCGAGTTGCCGTTGTTTCATGTCCTCGATCCCATTGATTAGATCAAGACCATTTTCGTACGGATTTACGTCTGTGGAAGCGAGCTCTACGGCTATGATGAAATCAGCGCCCTGCATCCGGAGTTCTTGGACCGGTATGTTTGATAGCACGTAACCATCGACAAGAAGACGATTGCGACGACGCACTGGTGGAAAGATTCCAGGAAGGGTTACCGAAGGAAGAATACCGTCTACCAGTTTTCCTTTTTTGAAAATAACCGTTTTACCTGAAATCAGGTCGTGAGCAACGGATGAAAAGGGGATTGTTGTGTCTGCGAACGTATGCTCTCCAAAAACCCCGCGAAGGGCTTTAAGCTGGTTGCGATTCGACTGGATCGAGCTTCGCAGCGAAGCGATATCGCAAATAGCTTCCAACAGCCAGGTACGCAAGAATGATTGGTTGTCTGATTGACTGTGGAAAATATTGTAATAATTAATGTTGCTTTTATGGATAACCTGCTTTACCAGGTTGATAAACATATCGACGTCGTTATATAGAGCATATCCTCCACCCATTACTGCCCCAATACTGGTCCCATTGATCAGGTTAATGGGTATATTGGCTTCTTCTAGAGCGCGAATTACTCCGAGATGAGCATAACCGCGAGTGCCGCCGCCTCCTAATGAGAGTCCAATCTTCATGCCGGTCACTCGATCGACCATTCTTTATAGCCCTGTCTCATGAGAGCCAGGTACTCAGTCGAAGGTTTTGTTTCATCCGGCTGCCGACGTTTTATATACGTCATCGCTTTAACCGCAGAGCCATCGTCTTTTAAAACCAGCACATTGATTCGATCGTATGTTGTAGGATAATCTTCAAAACGGTCGAGACGACGGAGGTCGGCTTCGCTGATTTCATATATTGCACCGATTACTTTTTCGCCCCGGATAGGTTTGATACTTGCCGTTCCGCCTTTCCATTCGCGGGACCAACCAGTAAAAATGAGTCTGTAATTGGGAAGAATCGCCTGATACTTGGGCTTAGCACCCGGGCATCGCTGCAGCATCTGCTGTTTATTGAGATTGCTTCCATAGGCGAAGTACTCCATCGGCGCACCTCTGATTGGCATATCTTGAATAGTGCTCTTATTATAAACTATATTGAGGTTGATAAAAACCGATCGCAAGGGGAATGGCTATGATAATTGAAATGAAAAAAGGAGCCAGCGAAGCAGAGGTTAGTGCGGTTGTTCGGAAAGCTAAATCTTTGGGTTTAGAAGTACAGTTAAACCGCGGCACGGATAAGACTGTGGTAGCTTTATTGGGCAGTCACACGGGACAACTTCCCATCGATCATTTTGCAGTGCTCGCAGGTGTCGATAAGGTAACCCGAATTATGAAGCCTTATAAATTGTCCTCGCGCGAGGTCAAGCCTCAAAACACTATTGTCGAAGTAGGCGATCTCGCGATTGGAGGTAATCGCGTCATTATTATGGCTGGCCCCTGCGCGGTAGAGAGCGAGAAACAGTTAATGGAAGCTGCTCGTAATGTTAAAGCAGCTGGGGCTAGCATACTGCGTGGCGGCGCTTTCAAGCCTCGCACATCTCCTTTTAGCTTCCAGGGATTGGAAGAAGCAGGTCTGGCTCTGCTCGAACGCGTCAGAAAGCAGGTTGGGATCCCGGTGATAACCGAAGTGGTCGATCCGCATGAAGTGGGAATTGTTTCAAAAGCAGCTGATATTTTACAGGTTGGATCTCGCAACATGCAGAATTTCACCTTACTCACAAGTATCGGTAAGAGCCAGTGGCCGGTGGTGTTAAAACGCGGCTTTTCTTGTACTATAACCGAGTGGTTGACCGCTGCCGATTATATCCTCGCCGAAGGAAATGTAAATGTAATTCTCTGCGAGCGCGGGATCCGTACCTTTGAGGACAGTACCCGTTTTTCCCTCGATATTTCTGCGATACCGGTTGTGAAAAGAGCCAGCCACCTTCCGGTAATTGTCGATCCAAGCCACGCAGCCGGGCACCATGATCTTGTGCCAGCGTTAGCCAAAGCGGCAGTAGCTGCCGGAGCTGATGGTCTGCTGATCGAAGTACACCCGAACCCGGCCGAAGCGCTTGTCGATGGATTACAATCACTTAATCCGATGCAGTTTGCCACCTTGATGGTTGAATTAAGACTGGTGGCAAAGTCGATTGGGAGAGAAATATAATAAGTATCTAAAGGTACGAGGAGTCTACCTCGTACCTTGTTCTAGCATTGCTATCTGTTTTTGATACATTGCCGCATTACCTGACCTCTTCCCCAGAGGGAAGAGGAATAATAAATAAGTGATTGCGTCACAGACCGTATCATCCTCAGACGAGTCATCTGATTTAAAAAAATTAATAAACATGTCTTCCCACGATCAAATGTTGAAGCTAAGCCTCAAATTGCGATATACTTTTATGTTAGGTGCCAAATTATCCGCGGAGAAAATCCTATGTTGAAATCCCATTATTGTGGTGAGCTACGCAAAGAACATGCTGGAAAAAAGGTCTCCCTGGCGGGATGGGTTGACCGCCGGCGTGATCACGGCGAACTAATTTTCCTGGATTTACGCGACCGCAGCGGCATTGCCCAGGTGGTGTTCAATCCACAGGTCTCTAAAATATCCCATCAAATAGCCGAACAGGTGCGGAATGAATTTGTACTTCGCATTCTCGGGGAAGTGGCTTTAAGACCAAAAGGAACAGAAAATTCCAAGCTGCCGAGCGGTAATATCGAAGTCATAGTTACCGAAGCAGAAATTCTTAATACGTCAAAAACGCCGCCTTTTTATATTAATGAAGAGTCGGAGGTTGATGAGGCAGTCCGTTTAAAATATCGGTACCTCGACCTGCGCCGGACGCGAATGCTCAATAATATCATTTTGCGTGACAGGGTGATCACATATTTCCGTGAATTTCTCCATCAAAAGGGATTCCTAGAGATAGAAACACCAATACTCATTAAGAGTACCCCGGAAGGAGCTCGCGACTACCTTGTACCATCACGTATTTATCCCGGCAATTTTTATGCTCTACCCCAGTCCCCGCAGCAATTGAAGCAGTTATTGATGGTAGCGGGAATGGAGAAATACTTCCAAATTGCTAAATGTTTCCGTGATGAGGACAGTCGAGCTGACCGTCAGCCGGAACATACCCAGCTCGATATCGAAATGAGCTTCGTCGATGAAGAAGATATATTAAGTCTGATGGAAGAGCTATTCACAGGTATGGTCGAGAAAGTGGCACTAGGCAAAAGAATAATCAAGCCATTTCCTCGCATCAATTATAAAGATGCCCTTGAAAAATACGGTTCGGACAAACCAGACCTGCGGTTCGGAATGGAGATGCGCGACGTTACGGATGTCGCAGGTCAATCTGAATTCACCGTCTTTAAGCGGGTAGTAGCTGATGGCGGTAAGGTAAAAGGCATTTGCGCTCAAGGTTGTGCCGCCTATACTCGCAATCAGCTCGAAGAGTTAAATAAATTTGTCCAGGGATACGGCGCCGGGGGATTGCTTACCTTTGCGCTAGGCTCCGGGACTGGAGATATTAGCAGCCTGACTGCCGAGAGCGTGAAATCGGTAGCAGCTAAATATATGACCCTCGACCAGATCAAAGAAATGGCGTCGCGATTTGATGCCAAGCTGGGTGATTTAATCCTGGTTGTAGCCGGAAAACCAAAGGTCGTTGATAAAGCCCTCGGAGAATTACGCCGTGAGATGGGGCAGAGACTTAAACTTGCAGACCCAAATTTGTTAGCCTTCGCTTTTATTGTGAATTTCCCCTTATTTGCCTGGAATGAAGAGACAAAACGCTGGGATTCCGAGCATCACCCCTTTGTCTGGCCTTGGCCTGAGGATGTACCCATTTTGGAGAGTTCACCAGAGAAGGTCCGCGCTCATTGTTACGACATCGTCTGCAATGGATTTGAGTTGGCTAGCGGTAGTATTCGTATCCACCATCCCGAACTCCAACGACGCATTTTCCGTTTCCTGGGTTATAATGACACGGAGATCGAAGAGAAGTTCGGAGGTTTCCTGGGCGCCTTTGAATACGGCGCTCCTCCGCATGGCGGAATCGCTCCGGGTATCGACCGCATCGTGATGATTCTTGCCGGAGAGCAGACTATTCGCGATGTTATCGCATTCCCCAAGAATCAGAGTGCTATGGATACAATGCTGGAAGCGCCATCACCTGTAAGAGAAGAGCAGCTTAAAGAGCTCCATATACGTGTACGTGAAGATTAACTAGACAAGGATAGGAAGTGAAAGTAACCACAGAAAAAACCGAAGACAGGCAAG
>CAYHBE010000098.1:0-6270 GCA_964354765.1 uncultured Dehalococcoidales bacterium
GGAATTGGAAGAGAAGTCCAATGGCTCGTTGATCACGGCGTTGCCACTCCGGAGATGATCGATGATGTCATCCAGTTTGGTTTCGGCAGGAGAATGGCTTACAGCGCCTATTTCAAACAGGCTGATCTAAGAGGTCTGGATTTCTCATACAACATGGCAAAAGGTCATGGAGCCGAGCCATGGAAGCCGATAGCCGAACACGTGGAACATGGTGAGCTGGGGATTGAGACCGGCAAGGGTTTTTTCGATTGGCCCGGCGATACCGGTAAAAAATTTACCCATCATTACTACACTGAGCTCATCCGCCTCATGAAACAGGACATGGAAAACGGATTGATATAGTCGTGCGTTATGGGTATCTACCGCTATTCCAACTGGGACGGTCAACAGGACTTCCCCGACCTCGATAAAGACCGGCTTCTTGTCGAGCTTGAACATAACCTCACTGCATACGGAGATCTATCTGCGGCGCTGTGGAAAATGCAGCGGGAGGGTGTACAAGATGACGACGGTAAGCACCTCGTCGGTAATCGCGAACTATACCAGATGATCGAGCGCAAAAAGCGCGAGCTTCAAGAAAATCTCGACTTTACAGCTAAAGCCCGCGCGCTCAGGCATCAATTTGACAAAATTATTGAGAATGAAAACGTTGCAGACTTGCCAGAAGACATCGAACAGCAATTGGAATTTTTAAAACATCACCTTTTTTCAAATCCCGATGCTTTAAAACAATTGAAGAAATTGCTTGATGCACTTCAGCAAAATTCTCTTGAAGTACTGGGTGGATCAGAGAATAAGCCGGTTTACACAGGTGAAGGGAAAGGAGCAGGCTCAGATTCGAGACGTGCAAGACAAGCCATAAGTTTGAAGGATACTATTAAACTGCTTTCCCTCCTTCAGAAAATGGACCGTTTGGAAGCGCAGTTAAAAAAGAACCAGCGGTGCCATTCACTGGATGCATTGGATTTCGACCTGGTGAATGATGTACTCGGACAAGATGCATTAGCCGATGTTGTGCGATTGAGCCGTCTTGATGCCATGCTGGCAAATGCGGGCTATTCAAGGGAGACCGAACGAGGACTTGAACTGACGCCGAGAGCCATTCGACGCATTGGGCAAAAAGCCCTCGAGGAATTATATGCTAAATTAAGAAAGAATGGCATTGGTAATCACAATCTGAACGATGCCGGCTACGGCGGGATGAGGCTCGATGAAACAAAAAAATACGAATTCGGTGATGATTTTAATCTGCATCTTTTAAATACGGTGATGAACTCTCTGCTGCGCGAGCCGCGCCGGCCTCCGCTCAATCTCACTCCTGATGATTTTGAAACTTTTCAAACCGAACCCATGACCAGAACCGCAACCGTACTTATGCTTGATTTGAGCCGCTCTATGCCGCGTCACGGTAATTTTCAGCCAGCGAAGAGGGTTGCCCTGGCGCTAACTGAGCTGATAAGAACACGTTTCCCAACCGACAAGCTTTACATCGTTGGTTTCTCTACTTATGCCCGACAGATTAAACCTGCTGACCTTCCCACTATGAGCTGGGACGAGCGCGACAGATACACAAACATCCAGCAAGGGCTGTGGCTGGCACGACAATTATTTTCGCGGGAAGCTGGCACGAATAAACAGATAATTCTTATCACCGATGGCGAACCCAACGCTCATATCGAAAACGGGGTGGTGTTTGCTAAATATCCCCCCACCCTGCAAACACGGCTGATAACACTCGCCGAAGTCAGAAATTGTACTGGTGACGGCATATCTATTAATACATTTATTTTCAAAGGGGCTGAATTTACAGAAGAATTCATTAACGGTCTGGCCAAGATAAACCGCGGAAGGATATTCTTTACCAGTGCACAGACATTAGGACAATATGTTTTAATGGACTACACAGGCAGTAGAAGTAAAGTAATACGTGAATAGCTATAATAAAGTGCTTAATCCTGAGTGCTAAACGCTAAACCAATTCCAATATCGAATAATATTAAGGTGTCATTATCGCTGCTGCCTTCGGCGCTTTCCTTCCCATCCCAGGGCTTCGAGCAAGTGTCCGACGTCGATATCTCGTAAAGTCTCATGCCTGAGCTTGAGATTTGCATGCACCCGATAGCTGTTTTTTCGCCCTACCTTTTTTCGATCGATGTAGCCTTGTTTCTCCAATTCGCCCACGATCTTATGGACTGTCCACTCGGTTATATTGATAGCAATCGCTATTTGCCGCGCCGTGCTCTCAGGGTGCTTGGCGATGTAAACGAGGACAAGTCCCTGGTTGGTAAGAAATCCCCACTCATGCATTGATAGCTCCGCGATAGAAACCTGTTGACAATTCATTCGGAAGGGGTTATAGTTTGGGTGAACTAATGAGATACAACTAATTAGTTAATTCACAATATATCACAGCTTTTCACCTGAAGCAAGTCTCAACTTTATAACAAAAGGTAAAAGGGCAGGGGAGGAAGAATATGTTTAACAAGAAGGTAAAAGCTCAGGCAAACAGGACAGCGATTTGCAGTATGTGTGGTCTTGAGTGTCTGGACAAAGACAGCCTGGACAGACATGTAGATTGGGCGCACCGGGAGCAACAAGCAGCTGCCAAAGTTTAATTTGTCTGGAACATTATCTATTCCAACGGTGCCGTATTAAAAGTTGTATTCCCGCGTACGTGATTATCTCAATTTGTGCATTATATCCACGTTAATGGAGCTTCCCGGAACGGCTGTAATTTTTGACTTGCATAGTAATTTCGAGGTATAATTAGAAATTGGTTCAAGTTAAGGTCATTAGTACTTCTCAATCCACTTTTAAACTTAACACTCTTCAGATCAAATTCAAGTATTGGGTGACCGACTCCTACCAATTATTCAGGGAGAGGAGGTCATCTCATGAGTTTTCAATCCAAGTCCATCCGTTGCTGCGACTGTGGTCTGACATTCACATTTAGCGCAGGAGAACAGGAATTCTTTCATTCTAAAGGATTTGTGGAAGAACCCAAACGCTGTTATACTTGCCGCGCTAAAAAGAAGAGCCAGCGTCAGGGAATCAGCGGCGATGAACCCAGCTATAGGTCAAGATATTAATCCCTTATTTTGTTACCGAAGTTAAAAGTGGTTCCACCAGTGCTCAAGTATCCAGGTTTTCACACTTATTTATCCGTTAATGTTTTTTTACTCAATGCCTTAAGTTTCTCGCTGAAAGGAAGTACGAAATGCCCTTTGGAGTTACACTACGTGAGGGGGAGTCCCAGGAATCTTTGCTCCGCCGGTTTCAAAAGGTTGTTCAAATGAGTGGTACATTGCGGGAATTCAAAGCCCACCAGCGATTTATCACGAAACGCGATGCTTACCTTATCAAAGCAAAGAACAATGCTAAAAGAAAACGACGGCAGAGCTGATAGTCGCATCACCTCGGCGGATGGATTGAAGAAGGTATTCAACGCTCAATGACGTCAGTAATTAGTAGCGAAAAAATATATGGTATTACAGCAGGGTTTGATTTAAACCCGCTGAATTTTTAAGGAGTTTTTGTTAATTGAATTTCGATAGTTTCAATCTTCATCCGAAGGTCATGGCTGGTGTACAGGCTCTCGGTTATGTAACCCCTACACCGATCCAGGAAAAAGCAATCCCATACATTATGCAAGGTCGTGATATTATTGGACTTGCACAGACAGGAACCGGTAAAACCGCTGCTTTTGTACTTCCTATCCTGCAGCGTTTATTACTGAGTCCCCGCGGGAAAATTGGCAGTCTTATTATTTCACCAACTAGAGAACTCGCTGAGCAGACGAATGACGCATTCCTTCAATTAGGCCAACACACCGGTTTAAGGAGTGTCGCGATTTACGGTGGTGTGGGTATGGATGCGCAGATCCGCGGACTCCGTAATGGCGCTGAAATCGTTGTTGCGTGCCCCGGACGTTTACTTGACCACATCTGGAAGGGTAATATCGATTTCCCATCACTGAAAGTGCTCGTGATCGATGAGGCAGACCGTCTGTTTGATATGGGCTTTCTGCCGGACATCCGCAGCATATTGACCTGTATTCTCCAGAAGCATCAGACACTACTGTTCTCGGCGACGATGCCGGATGATATTCGCAAATTGGTAAGGGAGATTTTAAACAACCCAGTTACGGTGCAAATTGGTGATACGCAGCCTGCAGTTACTGTCTCCCATGCCGTATTCCCAGTGAAAAAACACCTCAAGATAGAACTTCTTGAGGATATCCTTCACAAGATTCAATCACATTCTGTACTGGTCTTCACCAGGACGAAATTCGGCGCCGAGCGCGTCGCCAGGACACTGGCTGAAAGAGGATACAAAGTCGCCTCACTCCAGGGCAATTTAACCCAGTCCCGACGCCAGGCAGCACTCGATGCTTTCAGAGATGGTTCAATAAACGTACTGGTAGCTACTGATATTGCTGCAAGGGGTATCGATGTATCCAATATATCCCACGTTATTAATTACGACATGCCCGACTGCGCAGATGCCTATATACACCGCATAGGAAGAACCGGGCGGATCGGAAACAGCGGTGAGGCATTTACCCTTATCACCAGCGAAGACATGCCTATGGTTCGCACGTTGGAACGGCTTCTCCATGCTCCTCTCGAAAGACGCACCCTAGAGAGTTTTGATTATGACGCGCCTGTTCCAACAGGACAGAAATCCCACCGAGGAGCCAGGGTTTTCGGTACCAGTTCAATCACTGCATCCGGACCGGCATCCGCCACAGTTCAATACAAACATATTAGACGAGTACCAAATCAAAGAGCGAATCGGCTCCATACGCCAAAACATTTTGCATCTGTTGGACGTTCGCAAAGATAGTTAATTGTTACCCTAAAGGTTGGAAAATGAGACTGCTAATGGTATATCCGCAATATCCTGACACTTTCTGGAGTTTTAAACACGCCCTTAAATTCGTTTCTAAAAAGGCGGCGTTCCCTCCTTTAGGCTTATTAACGGTCGCATCCATGTTTCCCCCCGAATGGGAGAAAAAACTGGTCGATCTGAACGTCAATAGATTGCTCGATAAAGACATTGCCTGGGCTGACTATGTGTTGATCAGCGCGATGACTGTTCAGCGGGAATCGGTAAATGAAGTCATCGAGCAGTGTAACAATCTGGGAACAAAAGTTATCTGCGGAGGGCCGCTTTTTACTACCGGATACCAGGAATTTGAAGGCGTCGACCATTTTGTTCTTGGCGAGGCTGAAATTACCCTGCCTTTATTTTTACGTGACCTTGCCGCCGGTAATGCTCAGCATGTATACGATTCTAATGAACGACCTCCTATAAGTTTAACTCCAGTTCCCATGTGGTCGCTGATTAATATGAAGCACTACATATCGATGAATATCCAGTACTCACGCGGTTGTCCATTTGATTGTGAATTTTGTGACATCGTGCAATTAAACGGCCGCGTACCACGAACAAAGAGCAAGGAGCAATTCTTAAACGAGCTTGAAGTTTTGTACACAACCGGCTGGCGCGGCGGCGTTTTTATCGTTGACGATAACTTTATCGGCAATAAGAAGAAACTGAAGGAAGAAATCCTGCCGGCTATAATTCAGTGGCGTTCCGAAAAAGTCCATTCCTTTACTTTTAATACAGAGGCGTCTATAAACCTTGCAGATGATGATGAATTGCTCAATCTTATGGTCGAAGCAGGTTTTGGCACCGTTTTTATCGGCATCGAAACTCCTAACGAAGAAAGCCTCGTCGAGTGCGCCAAAGTGCAAAACAGGAACCGCAGCCTGGTTGAATCCGTAAAAAAAATGCAAAGGTTCGGGCTTGAAGTACAGGGTGGTTTTATCGTCGGATTTGATAGCGACCCCCAATCGATATTTAAAACACAGATAGAATTTATTCAGAATAGTGGAATTGTCACGGCAATGGTAGGGCTGCTCAATGCTCCCCCCGGAACCAGGCTATATAAACGGCTTATGCAGGAAAACCGTATCTTAAAATCATTTAGCGGCAACAACACTGAGTTTTCCTTGAACTTTATTCCCAGAATGGACCACGAGGCGCTAATAAACGGATATAAACATATTTTGAATACTATTTATGCTCCCAAGCCATTCTATGCGCGTGTGCGTATGTTTTTGAAGGAGTATAAGCCACCCAAGCTTACAGGGACTTTTCATTTCTACTATATCAGGGCGTTTTTTCGATCGATGTGGTATCTAGGTCTCAAGGAGAGTGGCAGATGGCATTACTGGAAAATGTTCGTGACTACGTTAATTAGCC
>CAYHBE010000099.1:0-6244 GCA_964354765.1 uncultured Dehalococcoidales bacterium
TGAGCTTCCTGGTGATTATGGCCCTGGGGGTGGGGTTCTACGTGACGATGGTTCCGGGGGGGCACTTTGGAGAGATCACGCCGCTGTTCGGGACGATGCCGGTGCTGAGGCTGGGACTTTTGGTGTTGGTGATCCTGCTGTCGGGGTACATCATCCGGGGGGAGTATGAGACGGGGAAGCTGATGCGGGAGCTGTGGGAGAAGAAGGTATCGATTGATGTACTGAACCAGCGGGTGGTGGAGCTGTCGGTGCTGCACGACGTGAGCGCGGGGATCAACTCGATGCTGGACATGGACAAGACGACGGACATGGTGATGGAGAGTGCGTTCAAGCTGACATCGGCGGAAGTGGGGATTCTGCTGCTGAGCGACGGGGAAGGGACAACGTACCGGGTGCAAGCGAGCCGGGGGCTGCGCAAGGGGGCACCGGAAGAGGTGACGGTGGACCCGATGGGGCGAGGAGTAATCGCGCAGGCACTGACGACCGGGACGATGATGATCGATTCGAGCTCGATGCGGGACCCGATTCTGAAGGAGCTGCTGGGAGCGGAAAGGAACCTGGCATCGGTGGTATGTGCACCGTTGAAGCGACGCGACCGTGTAATCGGGGGTTTCTGCCTGGGGAACGAACAGTGGACGAACTCGTTCGACAAGCACGACCTGGCGCTGCTGGGGATCTTCGCAAACCAGGTGGCGATCGCGCTGGAGAACACGCGGTTGTTCGAGAACCTTCAGCAGAGCCTGGTGGAGCTGAGAGAGACGCAGGAGCAGATGATCCAGACGGGGAAGATGGCGGCGGTGGGGCAGCTGGCGGCGGGGGTGGCACACGAGTTGAACAACCCGATCGTGGGGATCCTGGGATATTCGCAGTATGCGCTGGAGAAGATCAAGGGACGCGACCTGGAACAGATGACGAAGGAAGACGTCGAGAAGTACGTGAAGTATGTGGGGTACATCGAGCGGGAATCGCAGCGGTGCAAGGCGATCATCCAGAACCTATTGAACTTTTCGCGGGCGAACACGGTGGAGATGCAAGTGCTGGACGTGCGGGAGGTGATCGCCGAGACGTTCTCGTTCCTGGAACACCAGTTGACGGTGCGCAACGTGGAGGTGGTGAAGAAGCTGAGCGAGCAGCCGGTGATGATCAAGGGGAACCGGACGCAGCTGCAGCAGGTGTTCACGAACCTGATCATCAACGCGCGGAAGGCGATGCCGGAGGGGGGACGGCTGACGATGGAGTGCCGGAGGGGACAGGGGAGTGAGGAAGGCAAGGCGGAAGTGGTGATCACGGACACGGGGTGCGGGATACCGCCGGAGAACATGACGAAGATATTCGATCCGTTTTTCACGACACGGAAGGTGGGGGAAGGAACGGGACTGGGGCTGTCGCTGAGTCACGGGATCGTGCGGAACCACGGGGGCGATATCGCGGTGGCGAGCGAGGTGAAGAAAGGGACAACGTTTACGATTACGCTGCCGATGCAGAGCGAGAAAGCGGAGCGGGAGTCGGCGGAGGTGGGGACGAAATAGCGGGTGCGCCCGGGTGAGGGCGCGATTGAGGGAGGAAATGCATGGAACCTGAGCGGACACCGAGGAAACCGGGAGCGGACGAGTGGAGGGCCGAAGCGCCGGATGAACGGGGCGAGAAGTCGCCGGCGAGGGGGGCCGTCCTGGAGGGTGCACGCATCCTGGTGGTGGATGACGAAGAGGTCATCCGGATGGTGCTGACGGACATTCTTGGGGACGACGGTCACCACGTGGAGAGCGTGCCCTGCGGGGAGGACGCGCTGGTCCGGCTGAAGGACTACCGCTGCGACATCGTGATAACGGACCTGATGATGCCGGGGATCCACGGGGTGAAGGTTCTGGAGGCGGCGAAGGGGACGGACCCGGACATCGAGGTGGTAGTGATGACGGGGTATGCGTCGCTGGACACGGCGGTGGAATGCATGAAGCTTGGGGCGGCGGACTACCTGCACAAGCCGCTGAACATCGACGAGATTCGGATTACGGTGACGCGGCTGCTGGAGAAGAAGCGTCTGGTGGCGAAGGCGAAGGAGCTGGACTTCTACAAGGAGCTGTCGCGGACGGACGGCCTGACGCAGCTTTACAACCACAAGTTTTTCCACCAGATGCTGGCGAGCGAGCTGGGGCGCGTGAGACGGTATGGGGGGAGCGTGGCGCTGCTGATGATGGACGTGGATCACTTCAAGATCTACAACGACACGCACGGACATCCGACGGGGGACACGGCGCTGCAGCGAGTGGCGCGTATCCTGAGCGAGGGGGTGAGGGAGTCGGACACGGTGGCGCGGTACGGGGGCGAGGAGTTCGCAGTCATCAGTCCGCAGGTGGATCGGGTGGGAGCGGCGGAGCTGGCGGAACGACTGCGGGAGCGCGTGGAACGGGCACAGTTCGAGAAAGAGGACGTGATGCCCGAGGGACGTCTGACGATCAGCATCGGGTATGCGGTGTATCCGGAGGACGCGGAGGACAAGACGAGCCTGATCGAGTGCGCGGACCGGGCGCTGTATCGCGCGAAGGAGACGGGCCGGAACCGCGCGGTGGGGTGGTCGAGCATTGCCGCCGAAGTGAGCAAGTGATTATCGTGTCCGGTCTTTGATCGGGGAATACCACAAACGGGTGAGTCGATGAGCTATCGCATCCTGGTGGTAGACGACGAGGAGACGGTTCGGGCCCTGGTGGCGGACGCCCTGTCGAACGAAGAGAGGGAGGTCCGGTCGGCCGGGGGCGGGGCGGAGGCCCTGCGCATGCTGGCCGAGGAGCGGTACGACATCCTTCTGGCGGACCTGATGATGCCCGGGATGTCGGGACTGGATTTGCTCGGGGAGTGCCGGGCGAAGCATGGGGAGATGATCACGATCGTGCTGACGGGATGTGCGACGCTGGAGACGGCGCGACAGGCGATCCGGGAAGGGGCGTATGACTACATACTGAAGCCGTTCGACATCAACGAGCTGCGGGAGGCGGTGAGACGGGCGCTGGAACGGGCGAGACTGCTGCACGAGAACGCGAGACTGCGGGAACTGAAGGGGATGTTCGAGGTAAGTGAGGCGATCGGGGCGACGGTGGGCCGGGACGAACTGCTGAGGCTGATCCTGCGATTCGCGCTGGTGCAGACGGGCGCGACGCGGGGGAGCGTGATGCTGATAGACAGCACGGGGCGGCGCCTGGAGATCGCGGCGTCGGTGGGACTGCCTGAGGAGGTAGTGAAGCGGACGTCGGTGGCGCTGGGGCAGGGGATTGCGGGCCGGGTGGCGCAGGAAGGGAAGCCTGTGCTGGTGAGGGATATCGACGAGAGCGACCAGTTCCGGGGACTGGGGCGAAGGTACGAGGACAAGTCGTTCATGAGCGTGCCGCTGACGAACGGGCCGATGGAGGAGGTGCTGTCGACGACGGAGATCATCGGGCCGGACGGGTCGGCGGTGCTTCCGGTGCGGACACCAAGACTGTCCTCGCCGGTGTCGTCGCGACAGGTGATCGGGGTGCTGAACGTGCACCGGAAATCGGACGGGGCGTCGTTCACGAATTCCGATTTGCATCTGCTGAAGATCCTGGCGAACCACGCGGCGATCTGCATCGAGAGCGGGAAGCTGATGACGGACCTGGAGAGCACGTACTGCAACGCGTTCGGGTCGATGTCGCAACTGCTGGAGGCGAAGGACCCGTACACCCAGGGACACACGGAGCGGGTGACGGAACTGTGCGAACTGCTGGGGACGGAACTGCTGGAAGACCCGGAGGAACTGCACGCGCTGGTGCTGGCGGCACGATTGCACGACATCGGGAAGATCGGGGTTCACGAGTCGATCCTGAACAAGCGAGGGAAGCTGACGGAGGAGGAATGGATGATCGTGCGACAGCACCCGCTGATCGCGGATCGGGTGCTGGCGCCGGTGCAGTTCCTGAAACAGGCGCGTCCCATCGTGCGAGGACACCACGAACGGATGGACGGGAAGGGATACCCGGACGGACTTCGCGGGGACCAACTGAGCATGGCGCACCGGATCATCATCGTGGCGGACGCGTTCGACGCGATGCGGTCGGACCGTGCGTACCGCCGGGCGCTGACGCCAGAGGAGATCGAGCGGGAACTGACGGATGGGTCCGGGACGCAGTTCGACCCGCGAGTGGCGCAAGTGATGATTGAGCTGATGAGGGCGGAGGCGGTCGCGGTGGCGTCGTGACGGAAGACTGAACAGGACGAATGGTCAACAAGAGAGGGGACCCCGGTGCGCGGGGTCCCCTCTGTTTTCCGGTGCGAACGACGAGGCGGTTATCGTTTCCTCGACCGCTTGGCCGTCTTCTTGACGGCAGCCTTCTTCGCCGCGGGCTTCTTCGCGGCGGGCTTGGCCTTGACCGCCTGCTTCTCCTCGATAGCGGCGTGAGCCGCGGCCAGACGGGCGATGGGGAGCCTGAAGGGCGAGCAACTGACGTAGGTCATGCCCACGCGGTGACAGAACTTCACCGACTCGTAGTCGCCGCCATGCTCTCCGCAGATGCCGATCTTGAGCTGGGGCCGGGTGCGCCGACCGCGCTCGATGGCGATCTGGATGAGCTCACCGATGCCTTCCTGGTCGATGGACTGGAAGGGGTCCTCGGGGAGGATTTTCTTGGAGAGGTAGTCGGGGAGGAAGGAGCCGATGTCGTCGCGGGAGAAGCCGAAGCCCATCTGGGTGAGGTCGTTGGTCCCGAAGGAAAAGAATTCGGACTGCTCGGCCATGCGGTTGGCGGTAAGGGCGGCGCGCGGGATCTCGATCATGGTCCCGTAGAGGTACGGGACCTTCTTGAGACCGGTCCTGGCGCAGACCTCATCATGCACCTTGCGGACGATCGCGACCTGGTCATCGAGCTCGGTGTTGATACAGGTGACGGGGATCATGATCTCGGGATGGGCCGACTTCCCGTCCTTGATGAGCTCGGCGGAGGCTTCGAGGATAGCCCGGACCTGGAATTCGCTGACCTCGGGATAAGTGATGCCGAGGCGGACGCCGCGATGACCCATCATGGGGTTGTTCTCGCGGAGTCCCTCGGTGCGTCCCTGGAGCTGCTCGAGGGAGATCTTGAGGCTGTCGGCCAGCTCCTTGAGACGGACGGGGTCGTGGGGGACGAATTCATGGAGAGGGGGGTCGAGGAGCCGGATGGTGACGGGTCTGCCGGCCATGACCTCGAGGGTGACCTTGATGTCGTTCTTCATGAAGGGGTAGAGTTCCTGGAGGGCGGCGCGACGCTCGTCGACGGTGGAGGAGGCGATCATTTTGCGCAGGAGGAAAAGGGGCTGTGCGGAGCCTTCACCGTAGAACATATGCTCGGTGCGGAAGAGTCCGATGCCCTCGGCCCCGAAGGAGACGGCGCGACGGGCGTCGGCGGGGGTGTCGGAGTTGGTGCGGACGCCGAGCTTGCGGATGCCGTCGGTCCACTTCATGAGCTGGAGGTATTCCTTGTTGTGATCGAGGTCGGGGTCCTGGAGAGGCAGCTTGCCTTCGTAGATCTTTCCGGCGGTCCCGTTGAGGGTGATCCATTCGCCTTCCCTGATGACGCGGCCGCCGACCTCCATGGACTTTGCCTGCATGTCGATCTCGATGGCACTGCAACCGACGATACAGCACTTGCCCCAGCCTCGTGCCACGAGGGCGGCGTGACTGGTCATCCCGCCCTTGGCGGTGAGAATGGCCTGGGCGGCATGCATGCCGTGGACGTCCTCGGGACTGGTCTCGGTGCGGACGAGGATGACGTTTTCCTTGAGCTCCTTGCCGCGACGTGCGGCTTCGTCGGCGGTGAAGACGACCCTGCCGTGAGCCCCGCCCGGTCCGGCCGGGAGACCCTTGGCCAGGAGGCGCGCGCTGCGCTCGGCATTGGGGTCGACCATGGGGAGGAGGACCTGGATGAGGGCGTCGGCGGAGACGCGCTTGACGGCGGTCTGGCGGTCGATGAGTCTCTCGTTGCCCATGTCGACGGCCATCTTGACGCCGGCGACGCCGTTACGCTTGCCGACGCGGCACTGGAGCATCCAGAGACGACCTTCCTCGATGGTGAACTCGATGTCGAGCATGTCGCGGTAGTGCTTCTCGAGCTTGCGCTGGACGGCGTCGAGCTGCTTGTAGACGACGGGCATGGCCTTCTCGAGACTGGCCAGGTGCCTGCTGTGCTCGGTCTTGCCGATTTCGTTGACGGGGAGGGGGGTGCGGATGCCGGCGACGACGTCCTCGCCCTGGGCATTGGGG
>CAYHBE010000100.1:0-6235 GCA_964354765.1 uncultured Dehalococcoidales bacterium
CGACACAAAATGTTACGCAAGTTGTTACTATATCACCTGTTACTACAATCATCCTTAACCCCCACCCACACAGGTATTTTAATCGCGAGTATTTAACATTGCTTTTAAAATATCTCCAAAGAGTTGTAAGCTGGTTGTATCCAGAGACTCTAATAATTCCCTGCTCTTGTTCTTGGATGATTCCCATAGCCGACTCACCATCGCTTGGCCTGTTTGCGACAAACTGCACAGGACGACCCTCCGGTCATCTGGGTGGTCTTGCCTGGTAACAACGTCTTTTTCCACCATGCGGTCCACCAGTCCGGTGGCAGTGGCGAGGGTTACCCCCAGGTCGGCGGCAAGATCGCTCATGCGCATTGGTCCATTGAGAAAGAGCAGTATAATGGTCTTGAGCTGCGGCATTGTTACATCCATTTCCAACCATTCTTTGGGGACTTTGGGCAGCAACTGCCGGAATAGTTGTTCCGCCAGTTTGAGAAGACCTTCAATTTGTTCCTGCCTGGACTTTCTAGCCATTGTCAACCTTTCTTGCGCTGTTTCATTTTCTACAATGGAAGACATAACACAAATAATTAGTATTACACTAACTATTAGTATTATACATAGTAATATGGGAAAAGTCAAACTTTGCGGTGACACCTCTCTACCTTGAGCGCGCCTACCCTCGAATGCAGGAATTTTTATTAGGACAATGATGGGGGTAAAAAATCAAGAAGTTCCGGTCTTTTTACTGAAGGCGATGGCGATACCTGAGAGTATCAAAGCTCCCCCAATTAGCTCGATTATTGTCGGGACTTCTTTGAGGATGAAAAACCCAAGGATTGTCGCTCCTACCGGTTCACCAAGCACGGCAATTGTCACCATCGTCGCCGGGACAAATCGCAGCGACCAGTTGAGTGCAGAATGCCCGATTAATTGGGGAATCAGTGCAAGGAGGATGAACATCAGGTAAGTTTCACCTGAATAGTCGAACAAATAAGCTCCTCTCGCTATTGAGGTAATGAGTAAAAATACAGCGGCTGAAGAATAGGTTAAGAAAATATAGCTGAGCAGCCCCATACTTTGCCTGAGTTTACGTCCGATGAGCAGGTAGCCGGCTACCGCCACCGCCCCCGAAAGAGCCAGGATACTGCCGTGGATGGATGTTCCTCCCAACTGCCAGCTATTAAAACCGATGATAATAGCGCCAACAATGCTGACGATGATCCCGGAAATAATCCGTCGCGTAATTTTTTCCCGGAAAAGCAAGTAGGACGCGATGGCGACGAATATCGGGCTGGAGGTAACTAAAACCACAGAACTGGTGATAGTAGTGTAGCTCAAAGACCAAATCCAGAGCGCGAAATGTAACGCCAGGAATACTCCTGAGATAATTGCCAGGATGACCTGCTTACGTGTGAGTCTGAGCAGTTCTTGACGTGCCTTGAACCAGGCAATCGGTGCGAGCACAAGCGCTGCAAGTGACAAGCGGTAAGTTGCGATGACGAGTGGGTGAGCCTCTGCCAACCGGATAAAAATCGCTGCGAATGCAACCGATATGACTCCGATTAACAACACGAAATAAGGTCTCATTACCTGTTCATTTTGAATATAGACCTACTCCCTGTCAAGAATTTAAGAGCTGACAGCTGTTAGCTAAACGCTGAAAGCTGTTTCTGGTACTTTGGTACTTTCCATAAAATTTTCTTTAAAAACCTATTGAATTCGAGGCTAAAAAGGTGTATTCTTAATCTTTAAGAGGGGTCAAAACCTCTTTTGAGGTGATATATGAGAGGCGCTTCAGGACAAAGACGGTGTCCGCGGTGCGGTGGTAATATCTTCCTTGATAAAGACTACGATGGCTGGTATATGGAGTGTCTCCAGTGTAGTTATACCAGGGACCTCGATATTATGGCCGAACCAGGGCAGCGAAGAATACAATAGAATTAATACAGTCCGAAACTGTTAACATATTATCTGAGATAAGCTTGGCTTGTTCCGTTTGATATTGAGTATTGTAAGACCTCAATTGTGAAAAAAAGCTATAATAATTATTGAGTGGTCTTATAATTTGGAAAAGTCTGAGGCGGTATCCCGGGGCAATAAAATAAGGAACCGTAATGAGAAAGGGGAACCGGTGTTCCCCTGTTTTCGTTGCGGTATTTGCTGCACGGGGTATCAGATTTATATGAGCCAGGCAGAAGCCCAGGAGCTAGCAACAAATCTCGGAATTACGATGCAGTCTTTCGTGGATAATTATCTTGATCCACGCTGGCCTGGTGAATCGGTGGTGGTTCGGCACATAGCCGGTAAATGTCCGTTCCTGGACCAGCCTGAAGGTAGTGTCTTCGGCTTGTGTCGTGTTCATAAATTCAAACCTTTTTGCTGCCGACAGTGGCAGGCAAGCCTTGACCGCAAAGAATGTCGGCAGGGCTTAAACAGGTACTGGGGTCTTGCAGTCGGTGAAGACGGCGAATTAATCGGTAGTATCGAAGATAAACTATGTTTTCAGACATTTATAAATTCCTTGAGTGTGGAGGAGGATACGTATAATGCCCACCTATGATTTTGAATGTATCAAATGCCAACACAAATTTGAACAAAAACTCAGTTTTAAAGACGAAGGAAGCGTCGAATGTCCGCGTTGCCGTGGTGAAGCACGACGTCTCTTTACGCCTGTTCCGGTTATTTTTAAAGGATCCGGTTTTTATGTCACCGATCACCGAACAGGCGGCGGGGTGAAAGCTGAAGCTGCTACGCCAGTGGAGACCAGTAAAAAAGAGAGCAGCACTCCGAAGCCAGCTGCGACAACAGAATAACACGATTATACTTTAAAATATGTAAATGGATTCCTTCATAATTGGAGGTCACTCGTGAACTGCCCTGTATGTAAGAAAGAAGCTCGCGCTCATGTTGTCAAGTGTGGTCATTGCGGTGTCTACGTACATGAAGCATGCTGGCAAAAACATGTCGAAGAAGCACATAAAGACGAATCGTATTAACTTGTGAACATTCTCAAGACGTGTCCGGCTCGGAAATCTGCTGGCTCCTGAGCAACCGATCGATTTAATATTTCCTTATTCAGCCATTCGTGGTAGAATCATTCCAATTATTGTTTTATTTCTTATGATGCATGTAAAGGTTTATTTTGTATTATGTTTAAAGATGAAATAATTCAACAATCTCGCGCCGGGAAACGGAAGAGGGTAGATGAAGCACGAAAAGCCAACGCATCCGATAGAAAATTTGTTACAATTTCCAATCTCGATATCAAGCCTTTATACACACCTGAAGATATCAATGGGATGGACTATAAACACGATATAGGCTTCCCCGGGGAATATCCTTTCACGCGAGGCTGCCAGCCGACAGGTTACAGAGGGCGTATCTGGACGCTGCGTATGTTTTCCGGTTTTGGGACACCTCACGACACAAACAAACGATGGCATATGCTTCTGAAAGACGGCGAGACCGGACTAAGTACCGCTTTCGATTTTCCGACCTTAATGGGTTACGATAGCGATTCACCGAGGGCGGAAGCAGAGATCGGAAAATGCGGAGTAGCGATCGACAGCCTGGAAGACATGGAAATCCTCACAACAGGCATACCGTTGGACAAGGTAACCACGTCGATGACAATCAATCCCCCTGCCTCAGTTTTATGGGCAATGTATCTAGCAGCCGCCGAAAAGCAGAACATTTCATTGGGAAAAGTCGGCGGTACTATCCAGAATGATATGCTCAAAGAGTTCATTGCGCAGAAGACTTTTATGTGCCCACCAGAACCATCGATTCGACTTATTAGCGACACAATAGAATTCGGCACAAAATACGTACCTCGCTGGAATACGATCAGTATTAGCGGCTACCACATACGTGAAGCGGGTTCCACTGCCGTCCAGGAGCTGGCATTTACCCTTGCCGATGGTATTACTTATGTACAGGATGTAATCAAACGAAAGAAAATGGATGTAGATTCTTTCGCACCGCGTTTATCTTTTTTCTTCAACTCCCATTTGGATTTTTTTGAAGAAATAGCCAAACTCCGCGCCGCACGCCGTATGTGGGCGAGAATTATGAAAGAACGCTTCAAGGCGAAGAATACACGTTCGTTATGGATGCGTTTTCATACGCAGACTGCAGGCTGTTCTCTGACCGCTCAACAGCCGTATAACAATATCATCCGCACGACAACAGAGGCACTGGCGGCGGTGCTGGGCGGAACACAGTCGCTCCACACGAATTCACTCGACGAAGTACTGGCGCTTCCATCCGACTTTGCAGTTAATATTGCGCTGCGCACTCAGCAGGTGATTGCTGAAGAGACCGGTGTTATCAATACGATCGATCCACTTGCCGGCTCCTATTTTATCGAATCGCTGACCAACGAGATCGAAGAAAAGGCATGGGAGTATATTGAAAAGATCGATAAGATGGGAGGTATGCTGGCTGCAATCGACCGCGGCTACCCTCAAATGGAGGTCAGCAATGCCGCATATGAATACCAGACACGAGTTGATAACGGCGATAGGGTGGTTATTGGGGTCAATAAACATATTGCAGGAGATCAACCTCTGATCACGGTCTTAAAGGTCGATGAAAAGGTGCGAGAACAGCAGCTAAAGCGTCTGAAACGAATAAAACGGATTAGGAGTAACAAGCAGGTCACAGCAGCATTGAAAGCTGTCAAAAAAGCCTGCCAGGGCAGCAAAAATGTAATGCCTTATGTCGTCGAGGCGGTAAAAGCATACGCTACCGAGCAGGAAATATGTGATGTTTATCGTGAAGTTTTCGGAGAGTACCGGGATCCCGGTTATTTCTGACCAAGAGGATATAGATGACAAAACAAAGAAAGCTGAGAGTACTACTCGGTAAGCCAGGATTGGACGGACATGACCGCGGCGTGAAGATAATCGCCCGGGGTTTCCGGGATGCTGGCTTCGAAGTTATTTATACCGGCTTGCACCAAACGCCTGAGCAGATTGTCAATGCAGCAGTCCAGGAGGACGTGGATCTGGTAGGATTAAGCTGCCTTTCGGGAGCGCATGTTCACCTGTTTTCCGAGGTGATCAAACAATTGAAAGAGAAAGGCTGTAGCGATATGACGGTCATTGCCGGCGGCATTATCCCGACCGAAGATGTCCCCATATTAAAGAAGGTCGGGGTAAAAAAAATTTTCCTTCCTGGATCACCTATCCAAGAAATTGTCGACTGGGTAAAAAAGAACGTAAAACCACTTTAAATTTCGGATTCAGAGACGTGCCATTTGAACGTGCTGCCGGCGCCATTATCATCCGCAGAGAAGGAAATAATACTTTTTTTCTGCTTCTGGAATATCCACGTAGTACAGACTCTACCAATACCTATTGGGATTTACCAAAAGGGCATGTCGAGAAAGGTGAAAAAGAACTGGAGACAGCTAGAAGAGAAGTGTTCGAGGAAACCGGAATAACAAACCTGGAAATCATCGACGGATTTAAAGAATGGATAAAATATTCTTTTCGGGAAGAAGGTAAATTTATTACTAAAGTCGTCACTTTTTTCCTGGCGTTGACAAAACAAGAGAAAATTATGATTTCCTACGAACATGTTGGTTATCTGTGGCTACCCTATGACAGGGCTCTTGCAACGTTGACGTTCGATAATGCTAAAGGAATCTTAAAAAAGGCTGCTGAGTTTTTAAAAACGAAGGATTTTGGTATACAGGAAGAGGATTAGTGGAAAGCGAACTGACCCAGAAAATACTAGCCGCGGATGAGAGGGCTGCAGCCCGCTTGATGCGGGGGATTGAAGATGACTTGCCAGAAGCAATTAATGAATTGCGCAATCTCTATGGTAAGACAGGTAAGGCGTACATCGTAGGGATAACCGGCTCGCCAGGTGTTGGTAAAAGCACCTTGCTCGACGCTCTCATTAAGAATTTTCGCAAGCGCAAGCTGACGGTTGGGGTTGTTGCTGTCGATCCCACGAGTCCGTTCACCGGAGGGGCGCTTCTTGGCGACCGTATCAGGATGGCGGAGCATGCTCTGGATAAAGGAGTGTTTATCCGCAGTCTTGCCAGCCGTGGATGGGCTGGCGGATTAGCTCGAGCTGCCTTGAGTGTCATTCACATACTCGATGCAATGGGTAAAGATATCATCCTGGTGGAAGCAGTGGGGTCGGGGCAGGGAGAGGTGGATATCGCCCGTCTATCTGATACGACGCTGGTCGTCCTCAGTCCCGGAGCCGGTGACGATATTCAAATGATGAAAGCCGG
>CAYHBE010000101.1:0-6205 GCA_964354765.1 uncultured Dehalococcoidales bacterium
ACCGTTTCATCAGGTGATAAGCTAGGATCCCGGCAGAGAGCAGAATTAAACCAAAGATTGCCGCCTGCCAGCCCAGGGCAACAGCCAGCCAGAGTGCCGTTAGACATCCCAAAACAGGCATTATCCGATTCAAGAATATATGCTTTATATTTCCTGTCGCATTATCTTTTGCAAACACTTTAATGACGCTGGCGTTCACACCAATGAAAGCCAGAAGAACCGCGAAATTGGTGAATTCGGCAATATCTTCAATGTTTTTGAACAAAACGAAAATGCTTGAACAAGCGCCGACAAGTAATATCGTTAACCATGGTGTATGGTGGTGTTCTCCGATGACACACAGACGCATCGGAAATACACCGGCGCAAGCCATCGCCCACATGGACCTCGATGCCGCGAATAACAGCAATAAGACCGTATTAGCAGTTGAAGCCAGCGCAATTCCCGATAATAAAAGGTCTGCTTTTTGTCCTAAAACATGTGCAGCAACCGCAGCCAATGGTGCGCTTGAACCACTCAGATCTAACCATCCAAGTACACTGACAGCCGCGATAGCCACCAGAATATAAAGAATCGTACTGCTGAAGAGGGCGAGCAGCAGTGCTTTGGGTAAATCACGTTCTGGATTTTTCATCTCTTCCGACATGTTTGCCATTCCCTCAAAACCGAGGTAGGCAAAAAACACGAGAGACGCGGCTCCGACTACTCCAGAAAATCCAGTGGGTGTTTCAAGAAGGTTTACATCTCCAAACGAAGGTATTCCGATAATAATGATTATTATAATACCGCTAACCTCAACCACTGTTAACACCGTCGCAAAAATACTTGATTCACCTATTCCTAAAAACACGATTGTCGAAGAAAGTAATATCAACCCGATGGCTCCGAGAAGATTGGGTAATCCGAAAAGGTGCTCGAGATAACCGGCAAAACCGAGGGCCACGACCGCGGCGGATATGATCGTAGACCAGAGAACGAGCCACCCCGCCAGGAAGGCAGGTGCTTTTCCGAATGCCATGTTCAAGTACTGGAATTCAGGAGCATTTTTGGGACGAAGTTTACCTAGCCTGGCATAAGACAGACCGGTAAAACCTGCAACAACTGCCGCCATTAATAAAGATAACCATACTGCATTTCCTGCCTGTTTCGCAGCAACCCCCACCAATACATAAATACCCGCTCCAAGTATTACTCCAATACCTATGAGCGTCGTTGCTAACAAACCAAGTCGGCGTGTGAGCTGCGGTTCAGCCTGCGGTGTTTCTTCCAATTAGTAATTACTCCTCGTGAAAGATTCAATTAATTATATCTCATCATGAGATCGTGGATTAGTCAACAGGTTTATGGGATTTCTTTTTATTCAATTTTTTTAGATTATCCTGACAAAAGTACCATGTCTTCGTTACTAATAAGTGAAAGAAAAAAAAGAAGAGAAGAGTTCTTTAGATTGAGGTGATAAGATGGCATATCCAACTTTACTAAACATAACAAATACGACTGACCCTTTATTAACCGTCAATGAAGCAGCGGAATTTCTTCATGTCCATGCCAACACGCTCAGACGTTGGAGCGACATTGGTTTGCTCGTGTCTTACCGTGTGAGCGCCCGTGGTGACCGCCGGTTTTTCAAAGAGGACCTGCTGCGGTTCCTTAACGAATACAGTCCTTATAAGGGGAATAAAGACTAGCAATTCTTTGAACTCGAATATGTTTGATGGAGGTTGAGGCAGTATTCTGATGCCATCTGGAATATAGTATTATAGGAAAAGCGACGGGTTGGGAAAGGCTGGAATGGCATTCAGAAATCCGGATACACAAGACAACATAACAAATATTGAAAACCGGTTGGCTGCTCTATACGAAGAGTATTATGACAAAATTGCCCGATATATATATACACGGATTGGAGATAAATCAGAATCGGAGGACCTGGCAAGCGAAGTTTTTTTAAAAGCACTAAAGGCAGTTAAATCTTACCGCGATAGCGGACCCCCGATGCAAGCCTGGCTCTTTAAAATAGCACATAACATCATAGTCGATCACCTGAGAAAGGTAAGCAGGATACGTACCATCCCGATCGACGCAGTCGAAATAGTAGATGACAATGACCCGGTAGATATAACCGAGAAAAAGATAGAAATGGAAAAAGTAGGAGCAGCCATGGTGCAGCTAACCGAGGAACAGAGAGAAGTGATTCGACTCCGATTCTTCGGCGGTTTGACATCAAAGGAGGCTGCGGCGGTATTGAATAAAACTGATGGCGCTGTCCGGGAAATGCAAAGGGCAGCACTCGAAAAACTTAGATTGGTATTGGATGTTAAATAAAGTATTGAAGCAAATATATGACTGAAGATTTAAATCTCGTACTGGATAAGTGCATCGACCGGCTCAACAAGGGTGAGACCCTGGAGAGCTGCCTTGCAGATTATCCGCAACATAAAGAAGAACTCGGTTTACTCTTAAAAGCGGCAGGGAAGACCGAATCAGCGTATGCATTTACCCCTTCTCCAGATAGAAAACGGTCTGCCAGGCAGAAATTCTATGCTGAACTCGAAAGCCGACGTCAACCTTCTTTCTGGCAACGATTTGCCAGGCAAAAGCTGGCATGGGCAAGTACTGTCAGTGTGCTTTTACTGCTTGTCGTCTCTCTCGTATTCTTAAGACCTGTACTCTGGCCTGGCACTTCGGATGTTCCTATACCAAACTTCCCTTCAATAGTTGTATCGGAAGCTAACTCTAGCGGAAACTTCTTGTTTATGGTTAGCGACGATGTCAATGCTATCGATGAATTTAGCACGGTGAATGTCACGATTGACAAGGTATGGCTTCTGAAAGCCGGTGAGGAAGAGGAATGGGTCGAGTTTACACCGTCAACACAACAGTTTGACCTCGCATTATTACCCGGAGAGAAGACCCAGGAGCTGTGGCAGGGGAATATTCCCATTGGTGATTATACACGGGTAGTCATTTTCGTCAAACAGGTCCAGGGAGTCTTGAAAACCGGTGATACAGTCGAAATTACGCTGCCTAGCGATAAACTCCAGATAAAGAGTTCATTTACAGTAAGCGTCGATTCAGTCACATCGTTTACTTACGATCTTACGGTTGTTAAAACCGGGAATGACAAACAAGGATTCAAATATTTACTGAAACCACAGGCTGGGGAGAGCGGAGCAACCCAGTCTCAGTCCACAGCTGTTCCACCTGAGAAAGAACCTTCATCTCCGCCCGACAAAGAAAAGGGTCCTAAAAAATAGTTCCCTGACATTTGCGCCACTCCACTCGTTACTATTAGTGGTAGCAAAAAACAAAGCAAAAGGAGCATTACCATGAAACGCAAAGCAGTATTTCTTTCCATTGGTATTATCACAGCACTGCTCACACTTGTGTCAGGCTGTGGCGGTAACAGCATCGGAGAAAGCCTCGATACCGCTGGTGTCTCAACTGGGCGGCTAATTGTAAAAATCACAGACGCACCGAATATCGCTCTTGATAGAGTAATGTTGACGATCACCGGGCTACAGGTCCATATGGCTGGTTCTGAAGACACAGAAGAAGAGCAAGAACAGGAACAGAACAGCGGTGATACCCAAAACCAGGAAAACAACCAGAATCAAAATGAAAACAAAGGCGGCTGGATAGACCTGGAACTGGTTAATGCCAAAGATGGCAAGTTAACCTTCGACCTTCTTGAGTATAGAGACGGTCTGCAGAAATTGGCGGCTGTTGCAGACCTCGATGCTGGCAAGTACACCCAGATTAGAATGGAAGTTGAATCAGTAAAACTCGATGTCGCTGGCGATGAAAGCTCCGCCCTTATAACGGCAAAACTACCCAGCGGCTCATTAAAGTTCATTCAGCCGTTTGAAATCGTTGGTGGGCAGGACACCGAACTATTGTTTGACATTGATGCGCTCAAATCAGTCCATCAAACCGGCAAAGATAATTATATGTTTAAACCGGTTATTAAGTTGGATGTCATTTCCACAGCCACTCTGACTATTACAACACCCGCTCTACCTAACGGTGTAGTTGGATCTGCTTATTCAGCAACCCTCACCGCCGTTGGAGGTAAAGGTGCGCGGACCTGGAGCCTGGATGCTGTAAGCTTGCCGTTGCCAACCGGTCTCATTCTTGATGCTGCTACAGGTACCATTTCCGGAACTATAGATGCATCGGTCGTTCCTGGTAATTTAACATTTACAGTTAAAGTAACCGATAGCTCTGTTCCAGCCAAGACAGCCACCAAGACGTTCACGATTAATATTGCATTAGCCAGCGCTCTTCAAATAATGACAACCTACCTTCCCGATGGAATGGTAGGCATATTGTATACCGATTATATTCTACAAGCCGTTGGCGGAAATGGAATATACACCTGGTCACTCGTGGCTGCTAGTGTCTTACCGACTGGTCTTAGCCTATCGCCCGCAGGTGTGATTTCCGGCACTCCGACTGCAGCAGCTGGAGACTACAGTTTTACAGTCCAGGTCACTGATACTTCAAATCCTGTGCAAACTGATACCCAGTTAATCATAATTCATATTAATGCTGCCATCCTAGCACCCTAAATTTATATTCATCCTTTCGGAACTCATGTCCAAGGGGAGGTTTTCACCTCCCCTTCTTTTTTTGGGTAATAGATAAAACACAGTCATAGATTACGATAGTACCATTCCAAATAGCCTGAAGGTTGGATTGTACAGGACATGAATACAAGGGACAATAGTTTCAAGTAGTATCAATGCTGATCAAATTGGAGAAAATAAGTGTCGATTGAAATTAACGGTCAACTTTATTACCGGACTGCCGAGGCTTGTGTCAGGACCGGAATCAGCCGTGCAACACTATTTCGCTGGCTGAAAGCGGGTATTCTCAAAGAGACTCATCGAGACCGCCGTGGCTGGCGAATATTTACCGAACGAGACCTCGATTTACTTCGGCAAGAAGCTTTAACAGTCAGGATTGAATATGCAGTAGGGGCTAAATTAAATGAGTAACGACAAAAATATCAGTATGGTAGATGTTTTACCGCAAGCTCCGACCGGCAACGGCAATTACAAAGAAAATGTACGTAAACAACTTAATAGGATTGTACAGGATGCTTTAGACCGGGAAACCCGGGAATTAACCCGACTTTTGAACGAAGAGCGTCAAAAAGCCATATCTTTCCTGGTAGATGAAAATAAAATCGCGATTCAGGAAATGGTTGAAGAGGGAAAGAAAATAATTTGGGCTCGGGCGCAGGTACCTCTGATGACTGATGACCTGGGAACCAATTATTTAGAAGATCTTATCGAGAAAGTCCATGACGTGGTTGAAAACGATGGAGCCTCGGATGCAGAAGAATTATTGATGCCGGTAGATCCTGAGACAAGGGAGAACAGGACAGAATGGACAGAAGTTGAAATTTTGCCCCCGCGCGACCAGGATGAGATCGAAGCCATTAACGAAAATCTGAACCGTTTGCCTGAGATTGTCTCCGTTGAACTGATTACATTAGTTGATAAGAGTATTTTTAGAACCAGGACAAGCGAAAAAATTGACTTTGTCGGAGTATTAAGTTCGCTTCCTCAAGTACTTGAAACAAAAAGAGTTATAAATGGCGACCACGGCAAAATCCAGGTCACTCTCCAGGCAAAATCTAAATTAGCCCGGAACCAGGACGACATGAACGCCAGGGTAAAGAAAATTTTTCACGGAAAAAAGTAACCAACCGTTATATAATTTAATGATTAAATCCACTTTGCACAGGGCTTCTATTAAGCCTTTTCCCGCAAGGTGGTTCTGTTTTGACCACAAGATAACATAGCGCACATTTGCTGCCTGTGTTTCTGCGCGAGTCTGCCTTGTTCCCTCGTTCAAGACTTCGGTTTCTCGATAGAAATCTCAGGTTTAGCCAACCAGGTGCCAGCAGTATTCTGTAAAGGCGCAACAAAACTAGAAGAACGTTGTAACACGGGAAACTGTATAGTATGTTTTGGACGCCGCACCCCAGAGTATTGACACCCAAAATAGAGCGTGGTATAGTTATCTTTGGCAATAGAGGAAACAAATAATAACAATGAACGGACAAACATAGAGTAACGAATTGGTGGTTTAGACCAGCCAGGCGGCTTGGTAAAAATCATCAAGCCGCCTTAAATTTTGTCCGGCGTACATTAATAATTGAATAGGGCCAATATCAAGTCTGAAACAGGTCAAG
>CAYHBE010000102.1:0-6163 GCA_964354765.1 uncultured Dehalococcoidales bacterium
AATTTAATCCACTCAAGTCGCGCAAGGGGATCCACTTCAAGGTAATCGTTACACACAACCACATTCAAACCCACGCTCTTCATCTTGTTGTAGTATTCAAGCCAATCGGGGTAACCGGTAGAACAGAAAATTATATCTGGTTTTAAAAGCTCTATAGCTTCAAAATCTGGCGCACCCATCGTGCCGCCGCCAACGTACTTTATTCGACCGGAGTCATAGCCTTGCTTGATTTCCTCGATAAACAGCTCACCAGGCACGGTTCCGCTGCCTACGACACTGTCTAACACTCCCAAAGGACGCATTAGTGCGCCAAAGGTGACTGATAAAATCACGGCCTTTTTTATCGGAACTACAATTTGTGTTACATTCTCATACCCGGCAGGAACCTTACTACCTTCGGTGACCAACAAAAACGTTTGATTTTCTCCGTCAGTCAGCTTTGTTATACCACTGCCAAGTGTTTCGAGAGTGAAACCGCTTGCATATTCCAAATTAGTCTTACCAATAATTTGTTCCTTTGCGTCGTTTTTACATCCCACGATCCCTATAACCAGGCTGAGGATTAATAGCGAGAAGATGATCTTTTTCACCGGCAGACCCCTTTCCAGAATGTTGTAAATCCAGTGCGGTTGATTATATACTAGTCTACTGGAGTTGTCAACGGTTGTCTAATATGTTTCTGAACTTTTATCACGGTTGACTCAACCAGTATTTCAAGCTACCATAGACTTACCAGCGAGGAAACATGATGGGGAGGGATATCGTGCCTCAGTTATTGCGTAATAAAAATATGGCAACTCGATTCCAGATATTAATCGAGATCGCCGCCAACCAGCCGTATATTCAACAAAAAGATATTGCTAGTAGAATTGGAGTCACCTCACAAGCAGTATCCGATTATATTAGCAAGTTAGAAAAAGATGGATGGATAAGTTCTCATGGCCGGTCCCGGTATCGTGTCACGAAGGAAGGCGTTAACTGGGTTTTACAAGCTTTGCGAGAGCTGCAGACGTACTCTACAGATGCCGAACGCGCCATAACCAACGTCAACACCTGGGCGGCGATTGCTGACATCGATATAAAAAAAAGGCAAACTGTCGGACTCGTTATGAAGCAAGGACTCCTTTTTGCCACTACATACGCAAGAAAGGGAGCACACGGCGTAACCACTCGTTCAGCACGTAAAGGCGAAGATGTAGGCATTACCAGTATCGAAGGTATTGTTGCTCTGGAACCTGGGAAAATTGCGGTACTGGAAATCCCTGACATTCAAGATGGCGGCACAAGAAATACTAACTACGATAAGCTCAAAAGACAGATTGTGTACTCTAAACAGATTGGCGCAATTGGCACAGAATCGATTGTAGCCCTGCGCCATGCGAACAAAGAAGCAGACTATATTTACGGGGTGACACAAGCGGCCGCTGAGGCAGCCCGTTCAGGCATGGACTTCACAATTGTTTGTACAAAAAGCTCCTCGTTACCCTTGCAGCAGAAATTGTCCGAAGAAAATATCCTTTATACAATAATTGATTTAAGAAAAAAATAATGGGTGACCAATCTATCAATATTCTGGGAAAAGGTTACGTTCACGTTTATACCGGGAACGGTAAGGGTAAGACGACTGCTGCCCTTGGGCTAGCATTCCGCGCCATGGGGCACGGTTTAAAAATATACATCGGTCAATTTATGAAAGGACAGCATTACGGAGAACTCGATACAGCCCGTCTTTTACCTGACCGAGTTACTATCGAACAATATGGTAAAGATACTTTTATCCATGTTAAGCAGCCGCCTGACCCAGAAGATATCAGAATGGCACAAGAAGGATTAAGAAAAGTTAGAACAGCGATGCTATCGTCAAGATACAATATTATTATCCTCGATGAGATTATTACCGCTCATTATTTCGGCCTGGTCACATTGGACGAAATGCTTGCGCTCATCAGTTCCAAACCGCCTGGTATTGAGTTGGTCTTTACCGGACGGTACGCGCCCCAGGCTCTCATCAATGCTGCTGACGTAGTTACTGAAATGAACGAAGTCAAGCATTACTACCGTAACAACGTAGGCGCTCGCAATGGAATCGAAAGATAGCTATGGTAAATATGGGTTTCGCGACCATTTTCCCCTCAGATAAAATCCTGTCATCCAATATTTGCGTTGATTGTAGAAACTGGTTCCTCTGTTTTACAGACGAAGGTATCACATTGACTATACGTGGGATTCGACATCTCTTTTTGCCAGACTATAAAAATTCCTGGACATTGAGCGTTGATTTGCCGGAATGTGCACAATTAAACAAGGTGTTTTCATTAGCGAGAATTTCCGCATCCTTGCACACCGGCAACCAGGATAAATTTGAAGGAAAAATATTTGAAAGCAGTATCTCCCCACTCGCTGAATTAAGTGTCGTAGAATTTTGAGAGCTCTTCAAACAGGAGATCACGATGGATATTGAATTAAAAGACAGATTCTTAACGCTATGGCACAAATATTTCAATAATGCGGAAATACCGTTTACGTTCTATTACACAAATGATATCGGGCAAATCCCGCCTGCTACCAAACAAAGTCCACGGTGTGTTATCGCTAATATGGTCGGGGTGCGGCAAGGCAATTCACTGGCGTGCGACGCTCAAACAGTTGGATGCCCGGGAGGCCACAGGTACCTCGGATTTGCTGAAAATATCATGCCGGATTTTGAATATTTCCTTTCATACGGGATTGAAGGACGGATGCGTGGTGAACGTTATGTAAAGACACCCGAACTGGTTAAGAAAATGCAAGAGGACGCTCCCCACTTCAAAGCCCCGGCAAAGTACATCGTTTTCAAACGGTGGGATCAGCTGACGGTTGCAGATAATCCAGAGGTGGTTATCTTTGTTGCGACTGCCGATGTCCTCTCCGGACTATTTACCCTGGCAAGATTCGATAACATCAGTCAAGATGCCGTCGTGACACCTTTTGGAGCCGGATGCTCCAGTATTGTACAGTACCCCTACCTGGAAAAAGATTCAAATAATCCCAGGACAATTATCGGGCTTTTTGATCCTTCTGCCCGTCCTTATGTTCCGAAAGATTCCCTCAGTTTCGCAGTGCCGTTTAACAAATTTATGCAGATGGTAGATAATATGGAAGATAGTTTCCTTATTACCGAAACCTGGAAGACTACACAAAAACGAATACCTTAGACTGGAGTGACCGATGTTTAAAGATCTCATCCTGAAAAATCGTAGCGTCCGACATTATGAGCAGAGTGTATCCGTAACCCGAGAAACACTCCTGGAACTAGTTGAGCTTGCCCGACTTTCCGGTTCGGCGAGCAATCGTCAATCTTTAAAGTACATGCTGTCATGGGAACCTGATAAAAATGCGGCGATATACAAAAATATAGGACTTGCAGGTCAGCCGCCTGAGGGAGAACGTCCCTCCGCGTACATAATCATCCTGGGTGACACTGAAATAGCAAAGGATTTCGGTGTAGATCCCGGAATAGTTGCGCAGAGTATGCTGCTTGGAGCGGTGGAAAAAGGGCTTGGCGGGTGCATGATCGGGATGATTAACCGGAAAAGTCTCCATATCTCCATAGACATACCTAAACGTTACGAAATTTGCCTGGTCATCTGCATCGGCAAACCAAAAGAAAAGTTTGTCATCGAGAACCTTGAGAAAAAGGATGACATTGAAACCCGCGGCTGGTGGGATGAGCGCGGCATACGTCATGTCCCGAAACGTAAAATAGAAGACCTTATCGTTAACTGAGATAGAATCATGGATTCCAACTGTTTGTCCTAACCTTCTCAAGAGGGTTATTTTGTTGTCATTAAACCGCTGACAGTCAAGACAAACTGGTAATTGTCCCTGGCAAATTCATCTTTATCAAGAGTGTCTAAATAATCGAGTTCGCTATCTTTCTTCCTGATATCTTGTGCTACTTGTTCAGTTGTTTTTCCTGCTTTTACGCCTGCTTGTGCGATTTCCAACCACATTCGAACTTTTTCTTTGGTCTTCCTCAGTCTTCTTACGGCATCCGGATAACAGCCGAAATGCGCATATCCGATTAAGTCCGGTTTCCATTTTATCATCCTTTCAATTGAGCTCAGATAATCGGCGGGGCGGAAGGGAGGTGGGGCGGTTAACCGCAGCACGCCGCTTGTATATAAACCAGCCGAGTCGCCAGCGAAAAGCACTCTATCCTTGCTCTCGAATATGCTTACATGATGTGAAGCGTGTCCCGGCGTCATAATGAACTCGAGCATTATACCCTTTCCCAGGTCCAACTTTATGCTATCTTCTATAACGACAATTTTTCCCTCTGGCACGGGCTCGAATTGTCCGTATTTCGATGACAACTCGGGTGAAGTTTCCAGGCTCGCATTCCAGAGTGCGGTTGGATCGATAAGGTGCTGTCGACCGCGCGGATGTACCAGTACTCTAGCATTTATAAGCGATTTCAAAGCTGTGCCTGTACCACCGGCATGGTCGATATGAATGTGGGTCAGGATGACGTAATCGATTTCTTCCGGTTTGATTCCAGCTTCATTCAGAGATTTCAACCTGCCGCGTACCCCGACGCGTGGTCCAATATCGACAAGAACTTTCTTTTCACCAAGAATCAAATAGGTGGAAATGTAGTTGTCATAACCAGGGATTTCAATCGGAGGATTTAGAAGCTTGACCGAGGGAGTAATATCTAGAACCGTATTAGACAAGAGAACCTACCTATAGTTACATTGTGATTGATACGTGGTGTCATCCAAACCGAAGCGAACCCTGGTAGCGAGGGCGGACCAACTCCCTGAGATTGCCGCGTCGCTAAACTCCTCGCAATGACTCTGCTATGTGGGATTGCTTCGCATTTAGCTCGCAATGAAATAGACTCAGGTCACTTCACCACAATCTTATTTTTCGGACGCGTGACTACCTCGCCGACTATTACCGCATCAGGAACATCACTATCGTGTAGTGCTTTAAGAAGACGCGATGCCTTTGTTTTACTCACTGCTATTAGCAATCCGCCTGAGGTCTGCGGATCATAGAGAATATTCTGCAAATATTCAGGGATTGATGACCGCATGTCTACCATATGTTTTCTGAAATCCCGGTTCCGTCCCATACCGCCAGGCACAAAACCTATTTCGGCGAACTCTCTGGCTTCGGGGAAGAATGGCACTTGAGATGAATCGATGACCATCCCAATTTCCGTGTCTTCGAGCATTTCAGATGCATGCCCCAGGAAACCAAAGCCGGTGATATCAGTACAGGCGTGGACTCCCACCGCCATTATCGCCTCCGAGGCAGACCGATTCAGAGCGGCCATCGATCTAGTGAGTTTTTTTACCAGACGAGATTTAGCCTCTCCCGCTTTAATAGCTGTGCTAATGATTCCCGTCCCCAGCGGCTTGGTCAAGATAAGCTTATCTCCCGGTCTTGCCCGGTTGTTCATCACAACTTTTTTCGGATGGATCACTCCCGTAACTGAAAGACCGTATTTAAGTTCAGGGTCATCTACACTGTGCCCTCCGATGAGTAAAACACCAGCTTCCCTCATCTTGTCGACACCGCCTCTTAGAATTTGGCGGAGAACCGAAATATCCATTTGTTTAATAGGGAAACAGACGATATTCATTGCAGTTAGCGGCTTACCGCCCTTGGCGTAAACATCACTCAAAGCGTTGGCGACCGCCACTTGCCCGAAATCGTATGGATCGTCGACGATAGGCGTGAAAAAGTCGACGGTCTGGATTATAGCTAAGTCCTTTGTCATTTTATATACACCCGCATCTTCCGCCCGTTCCATTCCCGCGAGCAGATTAGGATGGGACATTAAAGGCAGTCCGGAAAGAGCTTTTGCCAGGTCCCCTGGCCCGATTTTGCAAGCTCAACCTGCGCCGTGCACTGTTTCGGTCAGCCGTAATTTTTTCTCAACCATTCGTTTTCTCCAATGGCTCTATTTTAGCTTGAGAAATAGTGTGAAGTCCAGACATCCCTTTGATAATGCTGACAAGTATATAGCATACGAGCATACAAATGGTGATTATCTAAACCAGGACACAATAGTATAAGCTTCAGTTCCCCTAATGCTCTATGTCCTTATCACGAGCAAGCGCATCCTTATATTCCGTCAGTAAAGTCTCTATAAGCTGTTTGACTGAGATAA
>CAYHBE010000103.1:0-6140 GCA_964354765.1 uncultured Dehalococcoidales bacterium
TATTCTAATCGCATTTTCCGCGCGTTTGACTTCATCTTGGATATCACCCCTTTTATGTGCTATAACCAGACCGCCCACTTTGCAAAACGGTAGGGTCAGTTCCGCCAGTGCTGCCAGCTTTGCGACTCCTCTTGCAAGGACGATATCGAATTGCTCGCGGTATTGAGGGTTGTGAGCGACTTCTTCCGCGCGTCCTACCGCAATATCAACGTCTTTCAGCGACAGTTTTTCTACAATATGACGCAGAAACGCGGTCTTCTTGGCGGTGGCTTCCAGCAGGACGAGCTGAATTTGAGGAAAGACAATTTTCAGGGGGATGCCGGGAATTCCTGCCCCCGCGCCGACATCGATTACTTTAGGTTGGGAAGAACTCGGCCTCCAGGCAAGCACGACTGTTAATGCATCCAGGAAATGATTGACCTGCGCCTCTTCATAATCAGTTATAGAGGTCAGGTTCATTAGCTTATTCCAGTCGATTAACTCCTCGTAATGAGTCTGGAATGGGGCAAGCTCTTTCTCCCCCAGAGTAATGCCCAGCCTCTCCGCCCCGGCTCTCAATTTCTCCATAGTCCTATTATGTTAGCACGAATATGATGTACGGGTTGAATGCCGAACGATTACTATTATTGACTCTCCCTCAACGTAGATATATAGTGAGTGCCTATCTAGTGAATTGCTAGCTACTGCTGATTAACTATGAGGGTGTAATTATGGAAGATATCCCTCTTTTAGAGTTTGACCACGACAGAATGGCGCTCATCGAACCTTCAATGCATCACCGGAACATTAATCCACCAGAAAGATGCGTCATGCCTTTTTATGCTTCGGTAATATCAAAGCTTAAAAATGAAGGAGTTATGCAGAAAATTTATGAGCTGGAACCCGCCAGTGTGCTACTGTCACCAATTGATGTTTACAAATTGAATACTGGAAGTGGTGACATTTCTGTTGTATTTCCCGGATTGGGTGCTCCTCTAACCGCCGCACTATTTGAGGAACTCATTGCACTCGGGTGTCGGAAATTTGTAGCCTGTGGGTCCTGCGGAGTATTGAAGCCGGAACTGAAACGTGGTGCTGTAGTCATTCCGCAAGCTGCTGTCAGAGACGAAGGTACCTCTTTTCACTATTGCCCGCCATCAAGGATTATTCAGATGCAACCTAACGTGGTGAGAAAATTGGAAATAATCCTTAATAAACATCACGTTCCTTATGAAGTCGGCATCACGTGGACTACCGATGCCTTCTTTCGGGAAACCAGGAATAAAATTGCCCGTAGAAAAGCCGAAAATTGTATTACTGTCGAGATGGAATGTGCCGCGTTGCTCGCTGTCGCAAAGTTTCGAGGCGTCGTTTTCGGGCAATACTTGGGAGCGGGCGATGATGTCAGCGGTGATGTGTGGGACCCGAGACGGGTGAGCGATCGCCTGACGTTTCAAGAGAAACTTTTCTGGCTCTCGATAGAAGCTGTTCAAAGTCTATAACCATCACGTTACAAAAAAAAGCGGATGTTTATTTTTTTATGTTAGGACATTCGAACTTTTTTCAAATTTCTGTATTTGGTATTCAAATTTGTTTCGAATTTCGATATTCGGTATTAGAAATTGTGGGGTAGATGTTAGAGATTGAGCCTAAAATTTGCTTTTACTCCTGACTTTCTGTTATAATTATTAATTAGACAGTTAAAAACTAAATAGCTTTATACCGCTAGGGGTGCTCATCGGCTGAGACCTCGATTGGAATCGGGGGACCCTTAGAACCTGAACTCGGTAATGCGAGCGTAGGGATGCGGCTAACTTAAAGACCAGGGAAAATCATCAATAACCGCAACCCTGGTCTCATTGTTTTTGGAGACTATTATGACACAACTGGAAATGGCACAAAAAGGTATCATCTCCTCTCAAATGAAGGAAGTCGCCCGGCAGGAACAGGTAGAACCCGAATTTATCCGCAAGGGCATTGCCGACGGCAACATCGTCATTCCTGCCAATATCAACCACAAAAACCTCAAACCGTTTGGCATTGGCAAAGGTTTACGCACCAAGGTCAATGCCAATTTCGGTACTTCTTCCGACTACGGCTCTATTGAAACTGAACTCGAAAAGCTCCAGGCTGCCGTCGATTCCGGCGCTGACACTGTCATGGATCTATCGACAGGCAGCAATCTTGTGGATGTGCGGCGGGTAATCATCGCTGCCAGTACCGTGCCCGTCGGGACGGTGCCTATTTACCAGGTAGGTATCCAGGCAATCGACCAGCATAATGCCATTGTCAAAATGACCGTCGATGGCATTTTTTCTGTGATTGAAGAGCAGTGCCGCGACGGCGTCGATTTTATTACCGTCCACTGCGGCGTGACTCGGTCTGCGATTGCGGCGCTTAAAGAGCAGGGCAGGGTTACAGACGTGGTATCTCGCGGCGGCGCGTTTATGATTGGCTGGATGCTGCATAACAACTGCGAAAATCCACTCTATGAATATTATGACCGTCTCCTTGAAATCGCGAAAGAATATGATGTTACTCTCAGTCTTGGTGACGGCATGAGACCCGGCTGCCTGGCGGACGCCACCGACCGCGCCCAGGTGGAAGAATTGATTGTTCTTGGCGGTCTCGTGGAACGCGCCTGGAAAGCCGGCGTGCAGGTAATGGTCGAAGGTCCCGGTCATGTACCGTTAAATCAAATCGAAGCTAACGTAAAATTACAAAAAGCAGTTTGCAAAGGCGCGCCGTTCTATGTGCTCGGTCCGCTGGTAACGGATATAGGTGCAGGTTACGACCATATTACTGCTGCTATCGGCGGTGCGGTTGCCGCGGCTGCCGGTGCTGATTTTCTCTGCTATGTAACACCTTCAGAACATTTATCTTTGCCGGATGTCGAGGATGTGCGGGTAGGTGTGATCGCTTCCCGGATTGCTGCCCATGCTGCCGATATTGCCAAAGGCGTCAAAGGGGCTGCTGACTGGGATAGGAAAATGGCGACCGCACGCAAACATCTCGATTGGAAAGAGCAGATCAAGCTTTCACTCCGACCCGAATATTCAGAGCGCGTGCATGCTAAACACCGGGCTAGCAGTGAAGCCTGCAGCATGTGTGGAAATTTCTGCGCCATGAAACTTGTCGGTGAATACCTCAACGTCCCCACGATTCAGTGCTAGTTATTTCGTAGAGCAGGCGTCCCTGCCTGCGGCGATGCGGAGTGTATACAATGAATCACAAACGCGGAGGCTTGTGACGACTATTATGGTTCTCCGCATCTGCAAAGGAGACAAAGAGCGTTATTTAATAGGATCTATTCCGTTCCGCAAACAGGAAGATAATTATTAAGGAGTGCTAAGCCATGTCACCCAAGAAGATAGTCCTCGATGATGTAACCATTTCGCGCGCCATCGTCGATACCTTTTCCCGTGAATTTCAGGATGCGATGGATATCGATGTCGCCATTGGAGGCGCAGGACCTTCTGGCATGACCGCGGCATATTATCTCGGAAAGCAGGGTGTTAAAACGGTCATCTTCGAAAAAAGTCTCCGCCCCGGTGGTGGGATGCCCGGCGGCGGTATGATGTTCAACACGATTGTTATCCAGCGTGAGGCAAAAGCCATTCTAGATGAATTCGGTGTGCGGACGAAGGAATATCAACCTGGCTATTTTGTCGCCGATGCCCTGGAGACATCCTCAGCGCTTTGTTTAAAAGCAATACAGGCAGGTGCCAAAATCTTTAATCTCGTTAGTATCGAAGACGTCATGATTCGAGAGAATGATCGTGTGACGGGACTGGTGCTCAACTGGAGCGCCGTCGAAATGGCAAATCTTCACGTCGACCCGCTATCAATCCGCTCAAAGGTAGTAATCGATGCCACCGGACATGCCGCCGAAATTTGCCAGATCATTGTGAAAAAGCTCGCCGGAAAATTGTTTACGGAAAACGGTAGCATTATGGGTGAAAAATCCATGTGGGCAGACGTTGCAGAAGGCAAGATCCTGGAAAACACAAAGGAAATCTACCCCGGACTGATTGTCGCCGGTATGTCGGCGAATGCCGTCATGGGTACTCACCGCATGGGTCCGATTTTTGGCGGTATGCTGCTTTCAGGCAAGAGAGCAGCTGAAATAGCTTTAAAACTGGTTGGATAGTTCTTCATAGCCTCTGATTTAAGACAAGAGACAAATTAAATCAATCAGCCTCCCGCAAACGAAAGCTATGGTTTGGAACGTATATCAGGAGTGTAAGAGGATGCAATCCTCTTAGTGATTTACCTTTTCCCTCGGGAAGGGGTTAGGGGATGGGGCGTCGTAACAAAAAAGGTCGCCTTTCATGAATGGTCATGCCAATTAGTGTTCTTTCTATTCTTAAAGACAAAAACTAAGGGACAAATTAAATGACCCACCCCACAATAAACGACAACGCCTTGTTAAAAAACACAGCGAGAGTATTAGAGGGTGCAACCCTCTAAAATTTTACACCCTCTCCCTTATTTTTCAGGGAGAGGGTAAGGGTGAGGGTGATTGTGTCAGGATTTGATAGTATTGTTAAACAGCATCGCCGTATTTCATCCCCAATGGCTTTTATTCGCCTCTATAAATATTCACTTTTAGATAATTGCCAATTAGTCCATAGCCGAGTGTGGATGGGGGCGTCGTGACAAAAAAGGTCGTCTTTCATGAATGGTCATGCCAATTAGTGTTCTTTCTATTCTTAAAGATAAAAAACTTAGGGATAAATAAATGATCCAGCCTTCCGCAAGCGATAACCGCTGGTATCCTCAATATCCAATGATAGGTGTGCATGCTCTAATAGTAAAAGACGGTTGTATTTTGCTTGTAAAACGTGCCAAAGATCCTAATAAGGGGATGTGGGGAATTCCAGGCGGTCGTCTTGAATTAGGTGAGACTTATTCTGAGGCTGCTAAACGCGAATTGCTAGAAGAATGCAGCATTGAGATTGAAATCGAGCGGCTTTTAGATGTAACAGACTATATTCTACGTGATGAGCAGGACCGCATAAAATATCATTTC
The DNA here is from genome assembly GCA_964354765.1 of uncultured Dehalococcoidales bacterium. GTDB lineage: Bacteria > Chloroflexota > Dehalococcoidia > Dehalococcoidales > Fen-1064 > JAURWL01. The sequence continues at coordinate 5,012 of CAYHBE010000103.1, forward strand.
TTATTGTTGTATTTACTTGCTCGGTACCGAAAAGGAACTGTAAAAGCCGAATCAGATGAAGAAGAAGCTAAATGGGTGCCGTTCGAAAAAATTACTGAACTTGAGACACATCCCCATTTGAAGGCTTTGTTGAAAAAAGCTGGTATAGAAGCACGTTAGGGGAATAATAACTTAAGCTATAATTTTCCGTTTTTTGAATTTTCGAATTTGTTTATTGTTTCTGAATTTAGAATTTAGAGTTTGTTGCTCCGGTATGGTAAGCTAAGTACAGATAAATTTCTCTATGTCGAATATAAAAAAACTTTATGATGTGGCGGTAGTCGGAGGTGGACCCGTTGGCAGCCAGGTCGCATTCAAATTGGCTGGGATGGGTCATAACACCATTATCCTCGAGAAAAAGGAAAAGTTCACCAATCCAATTTGCTGTACTGGTATCGTTAGTCGCGAGTGCGTTGAAAATTACTCAATCCCCGATTCAGTTATCCACCGTTGGGCAAGTAGTGCTGTTTTATATTCACCGAACTTGACACCCTTGCATGTTTCACGTAGTGATCCTCAAATCGCTATTCTCGACCGTTCTGCTTTTAACGTACTGTGGAATAAACGAGCACAATCCGCTGGTGTTCAAATTTGCAGCGGGTGCGAAGTCAGAAAAATCCGGACAGATAAGAAAATCGCTTCAATTGATCTGATAAGCGGAGGTGAACACCAGAGCCTTCAGGCACGCGTAGTAGTGATTGCCGCCGGTTTTGGTTCATGGCTTGTTGATGGACTCGAATTGGAGGGCGCAGGCGATTTTGTCATGGGTGCGCAGGCTGAGGTGGAAATCCGCGATATAAAAGAGGTAGAGGTATATTTCGGTAGGAAAATAGCTCCGTCTTTTTTTGCCTGGCTCGTCCCTACGTCTGGCAACAAAGCGCTGGTTGGGCTGCTCACCAGGAGAAATCCGCCTGCTTATCTCAGGAGCCTTCTTTCCCGACTAAAGGTCGAAGGAAAGATTGTTTCGGATAATTTGCCGTTCACTTACGGCGGAGTACCACTGAAAACACTTCCTAAGACTTATGCAGAGCGTGTCGTCATCGTTGGAACAACCGCCGGTCAGGTTAAACCACTGACCGGAGGCGGCATA
>CAYHBE010000104.1:0-6058 GCA_964354765.1 uncultured Dehalococcoidales bacterium
TGCTCCCTGAGTTCTTTCTAACTGCCCACCTACTATTTGGCAGAGAAACCAGACTTTGACCATTCTATAGTTACGGGAATATAAATCTTCCAGACAGAGAATCTTATCGGGGACTATTTCGATACCCGTTTCCTCTTTTACTTCCCTGACAACTGCTTGAGAAAGTCCCTCTTGGTTATAAACGCCACCACCAGGACCTGCCAATAATTTTGTCCCTGAGTTGTCGTGGTATCTAACTAGCAGTATCTTATTGTCTTGTATAACAACCGCGCCAGCAGCTATTCTATGTACTCTTTCCATAATCTATTTCAATAATTCAGGTATATCCAGCAAGTTATTAATCACAAAATCAGGTTTGATTTCTTCACTTTGAATCGGTGAATTGGCAGGATTAAACCAGCAAGTATACAAGCCATCGGGAACAAAACGTGCTTGAAACAGCTTTAAAAAACTTTCGCCGTGCGAGTTTACATCCAGACCTTCGCCGTACTTTCTCTCCATACTATGCAATTCACCCTTGTAGCGCATTTTCGCCAATATTTTCGCTAACTCCGACCTGCCTTTATAATCGCGGTCGACTGCCTTAATATCTTCCTCAAATTCCTGATTTGTTTTTGCCATGTTCTTCGCATACCCAAAGAAGTCCTCAGCCCTCAGGAAAAAGCCTCGATGTGTACGCTTGTTCCAGGATAACTGCATCTGCTTAGAAAACCTTCTGACCGCGGTCAATGATTTATCAGTCTTTACACTCTCGCTTCCCACCGTAATTGAATCGACAGCACAAGCAATGGTTTCCAGGAGCGTAGACTTACCCGAGCCATTTTCACCAACAAAGAATGTAACCGGGGCAGTAAAATTGATTCCTTTGAAGGATTGTAGAATTGGAAGGTTAAAAGGAAAAAGAGCAGATTCTTGGGGTTGCCATTTCCTTACAGTTATAGATTTTAGATGAATCACAATATATATACCTTAAAATATTCCTCAAATCGTGTTCAAGGTTGCTCCAACCTGTTTTGGCACATCCACTACCATTGTCAGTTCCTTGCCGTCGTCAAATCCAGACACTGTACGCACGATCCTAAAACCCCATCTAGTCAGCGCTTCGTCGACCCAGGGGAAATTAACAGGGTCATTGCTACTACGATACTCAGTGACCAGCAACTTGCCACCGTCTTCAAGATAATTATTCATTTTTCGTTCGACGTATGCTTTTTGTAAAGGTTCGGGGACATATATAAGCTCGGTTCGGACGTAGTCAAACCGTCGCGGATTGTTCCAATTCAATCCATTTCCGACGTACATGTTGTCTCGATATTCAGATAATCGCTTTTTTGCCAATTCCACTAGTTTTCTTGATAGATCGAGTCCATATGGAATAATTGATAGTCGCCGTTCCGCAGTCCATTTTATTAGGCACTCTAAAAGATAACCGTTAGCACAACCAATGTCCAGGAAAGTACCCGATTTTTCAACGCAGTCAGCGATTGGTTTCCTGACTCTTACCCAGCGGCCTTCGGGACCTCTAAAACCCGACTGTCGCCAAGGTTCGGGATGTTGTAGATAGGCGGTTTCAAGGGTTTCTTTTAAGCTGGAGAACCAAAAAGATAGTTCGTTTTTATCCATTCAGTTCAAACTAATCCTTGATCCGGTCTCTGTTTTCACAACGTCGATCCGAGCCGGGAAAGCATCCCGCAATTCCTCTATGTGGGTAATTACCAGTATCTTCTCGAAGTCGTCCTGGATGGCGGTGATGGCTTCTTTTAACTTCTCGATGCCGACCGCGTCCTGCGTGCCGAAGCCTTCGTCGATAATCAGCGTGGGCAGCGGTGCGCCGGCTCTCCTCGCCAGCAAGCGTGATAAGGCAATACGGATGGCAAAATTGATGCGAAAGGCTTCACCGCCACTGAACAGCTCGTAGTTGCGGGTTCCCAGTTCATCAGAGATTTTTATATCGAGCGTTTCTATCGGTTCGCCCTTCTGCGTTTCTCGCTGCGTTTCCAATTTTACATTCATTCGATTATCGGTCATTCGCGCGAGCAAATGATTAGCCTCATTTTCAATTTCAGGAAGAGCCGTTTCGATAATAAGCGCTTGTACTCCCTTCTTTCCAAAAGCCTCTGTTAATTCCAGGTAAATCTCCTCTTCTTCCGTAGTCCGTCTCAATGATTCTTGTTTATCTTTTTTCTTTATTGCCAGTTGTTTTAGGTTCTCGATTTTTGCTTTAATGGCGCCTGATTGTTCCTGCACTAGCTTTTGTTGCGCAGCCAAATTTTTTACTTCGGCTTCGGCTTGTGCCAGGCTGACCGATACCTGCGGGAAAATATTCAAATCTACAGCTAGTTCCTGTTGTTTTTGTCTATCAGCTTCCAATCCAAAACTTAATTCCCCAGCCAACTTTTCAGCGCGTTCGAGGTCTTCCCGCTCTCGTTTTATCAGGCGGTCGGCTTCATCCAGTTTCTGCTTTGGAGCTTCGTAATTTTTATAGTCATCACAAGATTGTCGAAGCTGTTCGTGTTTTTCTGCGTCGTAGTCTAGTTTAGCGATTGCCTCTTCAACCTGGCGAGCTTGCTCAAGTTCAGCCACAGCGAAACTGCGAGCCGTAAGTTGTTGTTCTATTTCATTGATTCTCGGTCGTTCAACCGAAAGCAGCCCTTCAGCTTCTTCGGCACGCTTAATGTCTCTCTCTAACACACCTTTTTGCGACTGTACTCGCGCTTTTTCCTGTGAAAGGTTTCTCTCCTCCAGGGCAACCTCCTCGTTGACCTTCTTTAAGTCAGTCTGCATAATTTTGTATTCTGCCTTTTTGACTTTCACCGTTTCTGATTTAGCCTGGCGTTCGGCAGCGTATTCAGCCTCGATATGCTTAACACCATCTTCACCGAGTTCACAGCCGCAGAGAGGGCATTTTGCTCCCTTTTGAGTTCTAAGGAGTCGAAGCTTTTCGCCGGCTGATTCAATCTCTTTTTCTAGCCTGAGCCATTCAGATTCTACTCCCTGCATCTGTATCAGTAACTGCTGTCCCGATTGTTTTTGTTGCTGGAGAGATTCCTCTTGTCCTGCGATTATCTTAAGTTGCCTGAGAGTCTCCTGGTAATCCTCCTTTAATTTCGGGAGAGCGGCGTATGTTTTTTCAAGTTCACTAACCTTGCTTTGAAGCTGGGCATGCTGTTTTACCAGCTCCTGACTTTTATGCGTAATCTCTTTTTCGAGCTGGTTTTTCTTCTGCTCAAGTCTCCTCAACAGAGTCATGTTCTTGTTAAGGAATTCATTTTGCTCCCGTAACTCCAGCAATTGAGCATACCCTGCTTCAATCTCCTCGCGGCGGTTAAGCACGTTTTCATGCTCTTTGATACGTTCTAGTTGTTGTCGTGTCTGCTCTTCAATCTGAGCGAGCGTCCGTCCTTTTTCAGTGAGATTTCTTTCGATCAGGGTAAGTTGCGCCCGTTTCCCTTCCAGCGTTTCTTTTTGTCGCCGCAGACCGGTAATAACAGATTCACGCGCTTTCATTTCTTCATCGTAGCGTGCCAGTTCATTTTGAGCTTGTTGCTGTTCCGTCTCGTAGGTCGGCAGCCTGGCGAGTTCCGTTTCAATTTCTCCGAGACTGCGCGCCAGTTCTTCTTTTTCAATCTCACACTTTCTTCTCTGCTCCCTGGCGCGCCGCTCAAGTTGGTCATAGTAACCGAGTCCTAGAATGTTACCGAGCACCTGTTTCCGCTTGGCAGGTGTAGCGGTGGTAAAATCGTCAGCATGTCCCTGCCGCAAATAGGCACTATTAACGAAGGTGTCATAATCCATGTGCAGAATACCTTCAATTTTTTTCTGCGTTTGTGTTTGCGTATCGCCATCAATAGGTCTAAAAACACCATCCGACACTATAAACAGGTGGAGCGCAGATTGTCCCGGATCTGTCTGGCGGCGCGGTCGATTTCGTTTTCGTAGTACTTTATATTGTTCTTTACCGACTACAAACTCGTATTCGACCTGTACTTCATCCGTCCCCTGATGAATCAGTTCGACATCTTTTTTGGCACGCGTTTCACCCCAGAGCGCCCACGTAATGGCATCGATAATGGAGGACTTGCCACTGCCGTTAGCGCCGCAGATACTGGCAATACGGAAACCAGTAAAATCAATTGGCTCCGGATCAAGGTAAGGCATGAAATTGTGAAGAGTGAGCTTGATGGGAATCATAACGGCACTATTTTAACACAGGGAGCTTTTGACAAACAGAGGTAAAAATCTCTAATATCTAATACCTGATGCCTAAACAAATTTAAAATCAAAAAACTTGGGGATAAGGGAATCTTGCTACTTGATACTCGTTATTTGATACTTTCCCCAAAGGAGAAATATGAAGGCTGGTGAAGGAAAAATCGGGCGGGTGTTTATGATTCGGTTAGAAGATGGCGATATGCTGCCCGGATGTCTCGAGGATTTTGCCCAGAACAAAGGAATAACAAACGGATTTGTTATACTGATAGGCGGCATTGGCAGCGGTCAAATTGTTGCAGGACCGCGACTAAGCGATGAAATGCCGCCGGACCCGATGCTCATCCCTGTGGATGGTGCACACGAAGTTATGGCGGTTGGGATGTTGGCACCCAATGACGATAATAAAGTGGTGCTGCACATTCACGGGGCATTAGGTCGAGCTGGACAAACAAAAACCGGGTGCCTGCGTCCCGGCGTATCGACCTGGCTGGTTGGAGAAGCAATCATGTATGAAATCACTGGTGTTAATGCCAAACGTGTAAAAGACAGGAAGAGCGGGTTTGCTTTATTGGAAATAAATCCTAAGCACGAATCTCGAAAATCGAAACAAATCCGAAAACCAAAATTATAAAATTATCAGATTTGTTATAGGTTCGAATATAGTATTTCGGATTTCTAATTTTATGTAAGGAGGATTATTTAAATGGCTAAAGTAATGATTAATCCCCAACCGTTATTATGTGCGACTCCCGCAGTACTGGTTGGTGCAGTGGTAGATGATAAACCGAACTTTATGACGGTCGCGTGGTGCGGGGTGGCAAACAGCAATCCTCCAATGGTTTCAGTATCAATTCAACCGCAGCGGTATACATTCAGGGGCATTATAAAAAACCGGGAATTTTCTATTAACGTGCCTTCCATCGACCAGGTAAAAGAAGTTGATTATTGCGGAATGTCATCGGGTGCCTGGGTAGATAAAATAGCTGTATGCGGATTTAAGATTTTCTTCGGGAATTTGAAAACCGCGCCTTTGATCGAACAATGCCCTGTGAACCTGGCATGCAAGGTGGAACAAATTATCGAGTTGGGGACACATCAACTCGTGATCGGTAAGGTAGAAGAAACTCATGTTACAGACCACTGTCTGAAGGCAGGCAGACCGGACTTCAGACAAATTAAACCTTTCATTTTTGGAACAGGCATGCCAGCTGAATATTACTCCTGCACTGAAAGTATCGGGCGGGCATTCAGCGTGGGACAAGCGTTGGAGGAGAAGTAAATTTGATCCCATTTATTAATCATAAGTATCTTCTGTTCTTCTAGCTACCTTAATTACCAAAATTACCAACACCAGTGATTCCTGCAAAAATGGGGTATTGCTTTTTATAGTCCGAATGTGATAAAAATGTATAGTTAGGTAGCCAGTACTTTAATTTAGGTAGCCAGTACTTTAAATATGGATGCAGATAATATTGGGTAAGAGAGATTAGGTTGGGGACTGATTACGGCTACATCGCAATGCTGCTGATCTTCGCAATCCTGTTTGTCGTTATTGTCATCGTTTTACCATTCTTTCTCAGGTTTTTCCGCATCGTCCCCCACAAACCAAGTGATGTTAAATACAAAATCTATGAATGCGGTATGGAGACTGCCGGCAAAACCTGGATTCAATTCAATTTCCGCTATTACTTCTATGCGCTAATATTCCTGACATTAGATGTAATGGTCGCGTTTTTCTATCCCTGGGCTGTCGAGCTGAAAAATCTGGGTGCACCTGCCCTGATAAGTATTTTTCTTTTCATTTTAATCGCAGTAACCGGGTATATTTACGCCTGGAAGAATAAGG
>CAYHBE010000105.1:0-6011 GCA_964354765.1 uncultured Dehalococcoidales bacterium
TAGAATGCCGTGGTTCGATGACGATCATATTCCTATGGAGAAAATATCAAATCGCGATATCAGAGATATTATTGAAAAACACAGAGATATTGTTACAACATTGGTGATGGATTGCTTCAAGACTGTAGTTTATCCGCACTTTACCGATATTGTTTTATGGAGAACTGGAAGAAAAATGGCATTTCATAAAGATGATGGATATACGGGAGATACGACACTATATGTTAGACATTTCACTACTGTTACTTATATTAATGATGATTATATTGGTGGCGAAACATTGATTAGAAGTCAAGAAAGAGCTTTACCGAGTGGTGTGTCCGTTGATCCGAAATTGGATATTTATTATACGAGCATACCCAAGACAGGATCAGTTGCTATATTCGTAAGTGATGAAAGATGTGAGCATTCAGTCAATGAAGTACTAAATGGTAATAGATTAACAATTCCTATTTGGTTTACTACTGATATTTCTCACAAAGAAGTTTAATCGGTGAATCGGAGTAACCCAATGATTCTGAATCATAAATTAACGGATAAAGTAGCTTATTCAACTTCTCATCTCTTGATTCTAATTTCGTGTTATAAATTCCGTAAAAATCACCACTAAACTGTATCGTAGAATATCTTGATTTTATAACACTAGTGTTAAGACTACCAACAATAGCAACATCAGTTGACATAATATAAGGTGCCCAAACATATCCTTGATTAATCGACATAAAATTCCGTATTGATTAGTTCGTCATAATTCTGTCTTAAGTCAATGATTATTGAGCGACTGTCATATATGTGACTGTACATTTTATATGAAAATCTAACAATATTTTGATAATTAGTTTCTGGTACTTCTACACCAAAGAGTGTGTCTATTTGATTACCTCTATATTCCATGGTGTTAATTGGTTCTGATGCCCATATTGATTCGTCAAATGTAATCATAATATCAGAACATATTTGTGTATCTATGAGTAATTTTGTTAGTCTATTTAACATTCTGTCTATATAGAATGTTGGCTTCGACTTGTGTTGTTTGTAATCAAACGCGCAGCAGATAAAAGCTTTTCTGCAATATTCTCTTTGTATGTCAATCAATCTCATTTTAATTTAGTTACGTTGTTAATATCCCAATTTTCTGGGAGATAAGGTGGATTAAATGTTTCAACAAAGTGTTTACGCCAACAAATCACAAAATCGTCAATTGATTCTAGTCTTTCAACAACCATTTCACCATGTGTTTTTTTCAACTCTGGTCTTGGTATGTTACTAAGCTCATTTAAATCATAGTCAGAATTTCCTAATAACTCTACTATTTCATTAGTAAGTTTCTCTTTCTTTTCCAATGGCATCATATCACCATGTCGTTGTAGAGTTACTGCATTTTTGGCAATGCGAAATTTAACATCATCAATATTATCCCACTCACCATCAATCGGAGCATTATATTCGATGGCAAATTTACTTTTCAATTCATCAGCAAATCGTTCATAAGAATCATGACAATCGACACACAATGATAATACATCATGGTGATTGTGTGTTTTATAATTCTCGGGAAAAAATCGTCGATAACATGACGGCACAACATGATGTCGTGTTAAGTCATGTTCTGTCCCACACTTCACGCATTTATTTTCAAGCTCAATTAGACCATATGGTCGGTTAGAATTACCGAGTCCGCGTGGTTCAAATGTTAATTGAACAGTGAGTGGTTCTTCATTTAGCTTAATGGCAAGATCTCTATCAAGATACCAATTTGCTTTTTTAGCATCACACCTAAACATAAGTATACCTTCGGGTGAAAAGACTTGACAGTTGCCATATAATTTATTAGTTGATTTTGGCATCTTCATTAAGAATTATTAAATTTTCTCAAGTTGTCCAGAAGACAACTCAACTGGAGTCTTACGACCAAAAATCATAACATCGACCTTTAGTTTTCCTTTAGCATCAATAACATCAATCTCACCAGTGAACCCACTGAATGGACCGTCAAGTATTTTAACTTTTTCTCCAATAACAAAGGGCGCTTCACCGCTAACAGCTGCCTCTTCTAACTCTTCAATTTTACCAATCATTCTATCAACTTCACCTTGCGTTAGTGGAGCTGGGTTTCCAGCTCTATCACCGATAAATCCGGCAACACCTGGGAATCCTCTTATGATATTTTTAACTTCCGATATTCTATCAGTTTCAATAAGGACGTAGCCAGGATAAAGGATTATCTCACGTGCTATCTTCTTACCATCTTTCATATAGAATTTCTTCTCAACTGGGACAATGATGTTATGTACATTTTTCTCTAAGCCATTAAATCCTAATTCAGATCTAATTTTCTCAGACATTGTCTTTTCTTTATTTCCCGCTACACGAATAACGTACCACTTACTATTTGTTGTTTGTACCATAGTTTTTATTTATTTTTTGTATTGAATCTAATATTAGTCTATCTTTTTTATTGTCAAGTAAATTATCCAATTTTTTATTACGATTGGACATCGTCATTGTTTGATTTAATTCGGCAACAAATCTTTGATAGTCTTGTTGATCATATATTCTACCGTTGTGATTCATATTATTTGTTTTGTTTTTCTATTTCAGTTAACCATTTCAAATCTTCTTTCACCATCTTTGGAAATAATTGTAATAAATATTCCAAGTCATCAACTCTAACGCCGTAGTATTGTACTAATAGTGTGCGTTCTTTGTCACTTAACCCATCATCTTTTTCTAACTTTGGTGATTTTGCCCAGTATGTTTTTGGGTATGGTTTATCATATAAAAAATAATACCAAGCATCAAAGGCTGCGGCTTTATCAATTTTCTTATGATTAACTTGGCTGGCAAATTCGGCATATTTTTCTGAACATTTCGATAAATATCGATTTATTATAAAAAAATATTTTTCTTTTAAGGCGTCGGTTAGCTCATCAAATCGGTTTTTATCCTTTATGAGTACATTACTAACATCGAAGAGTGTATCGTTAATCATTTGAGTAAATTATCTAAATCAACTTTTCTTTTTAGTTCAGTTTGATTAAAAAGTTCATTAATAGATTTAATAGCATCTTGGTTTACTTGTTTTTCAAACTTTTCAGTGAAAAATTCAACATATTCTTCAAATAAACAACTATCCTTTAAATAAAAGGTGTTGAATTTACCACCCAATTGAATACTTAAAGTATATTCCTCCGATGTACATTTCAGTGATACGTAATCTTGACTAGGTGTTAATGTAATTTGACCACCTGTAGTTGTTGTAATCTGTAGGTTTTGTGTTGCTGTCTTTTTTGGATACCCGGTTATAGTAAATGATTCGGTATCCATATTGACAATGGAATCATCCTTGATAGACTCTATCAAAATTCTTATTTGTTCATTCATCTCATCCGTTGATTCGCTATGATATTTTTTACCACCGAATCCCCAATCTACAACGCTACTCATACTATGCTATTTATTTTTTTATCTCTATATTCAATTAGGTCGATAACTTTAATGAAATCATCAGGAAAGGCTGATATGAAGAAGCTGCGATCTATTTTACCAGTATATTTTCCTGGATTCTCCTTATCGGTTTCAATATATCCACCATTACACAATCGATATTCAAATTTATTAGACAATATATTATAATGTAAATTTGAGCCTTCACAAGAAAGTCGCAATGAATCCAAATTCATAATTTTTTTATAGATAGCGTTAAATTCACGACCAATCTCATTTACTACTTTTTCACTTGCCGCAAAATTCTGAACATAACCATATGTGTCTATTGAGAGACCCATCTCAAGTGGATTGATTGGTCTAGTAATCTCACGATACTCACATAGAAGACAAATTAATTCTAATATAGGACCATGTGCTTCGTTATTCCCAATAGACGCTTTACATAGTGGACTCCACTTATTTTTAATTTTCTCTATATCGGAAAGTGATTTTTTTATCTGTTCTATATTCTGCATTGAAAACTTTTTTGTATTTTTACACAAAATTAACTTAAAGTTTATGAAACAATATCCCTCAATACCATATTGGAATCCAAGCATACTTGGTGAATCGTGTATTGCATTCGATAAGCTTGATGGTTCAAATTTAAGATTTGAATGGAATAGAAAGAGTGGTTGGTATAAATTTGGAACACGCAATCAGATGATAGATGAATCAAACGAACAATTTGGTGCAGCTATTCCATTATTTCTAAACAAGTATGGTGATGATTTAGAGAAAGTTTTCTCAACCAGACCATATAGAACAAAACCAAATTTCGTTGTATTTTGTGAGTGGCTTGGTACTAATTCATTTGCTGGTCAACATGATAAGAATGATAAAATGGACTTAATTCTATTTGATATTTCCGAATATAAACGTGGTATGATTATACCAAAAGAATTTGTTGAAAACTTTGGACATCTACATATTCCTGACATCATTTATCAGGGTCCATTAACTGAAGACTTTATCAATGATATTAAGTATGGTAAATATCCTTTAGATGAGGGTGTTATGGCAAAAGGTGTACATAAAACAAAAGGTAGCGAACAAATCTGGATAGCTAAAATCAAAACTAAAGCTTGGGTAGATAAGGTTAAATCTATGTATGGTGCTGATTGGGTAAAGAAAGAATTAAATGGGGATCAAAATCTCATCACTGATTTTAATATATAATTGGTGAGTTTTATGAGCTATGTAATCAAAAAATATGAGGGATTTCTCTCTCGTTGGAGGAAACCAAGAGAAGTAGTAAAATCTAAAGAAGAACTAGAAATTGAAAGCGATGTTAAAAATCTACTTAGCTTTTTCCATGATAATGGTGTTCATAGTATACGCGACTATAATGATTTAAGTGATTTAGAAAAGTCTTTCATTAAATCCATACTGCGTTCCAAAAATAAAGATCATCAAATAGAAGTTGAGTTTAGAATAGAACTAGAATTAGCAAATAGACACCAGTTATATAGAATGTTGAAGATGTACGAGGAAGAGGAAGATTATGAAAAGTGTGTTATCATTAAGAGAAAATTAGATGAAAAAGTGTAAAAGAGTACATCATAAAAAAGAACCCTATGATATTCTAATTGATAGAACCACAAAGTGGGGTTGTCCCTTTACATATAAGAAAACAAAAACAAGAGCCATATATACACGCTCAAATAGAAAAGAAACCATCGCTGCCTACAAAGAGTGGATTACAAATGGTGATGGTAAACATCTTTTAAATGATTTACATGAATTAAAAGGTAAGACACTTGGGTGTTGGTGTAATGATAATCAGAGTTGTCATGGTGATGTTCTTGTTGAACTTGTTAATAATTTAGATAGAGTAGGTTTAGAAATTCTATTTTGATTTAGATATCTGTATTTCATTTCCAATTCTACTAACTTCCCAATCCAGATCCTTAACTTCTTTTTCGGCCCAACGTCCAAACATTTTAGTTCTCTGTGTTGGTTTGGATAACCATTGTATTGGTCGAAGCAACATGCCATTAATATAATCTGCTAATAAATAAGTGAAGCTGGTGGATAATAGTAATTTAAAAAACCAAGTTGGGACATTTGATTTATCTTTAGTATTAGAGACACCAAAAAATGTAATTTTATCAACACTTGGATTTTTAGTTATAAAATCCTTAACTATTTCTGAAACAGTAGACATAGTTTTAAACGCATTGCTTTTACCTAAGTCATCAAATGACCAATGTTCGGTTGGTGTTTCTACTCCAAAATTTACCGATACTTTACCAACGGTATCACTGAATTTCACAAAATACTTATTATCTTCTATTTGAAAATTATAAGTTTCATCATTTTTTCTACTCCAATCAGCTGAGTATTTTTCTAAGATATAATCACTATATCGTTTAATTTTCTTCATGTATGTTGTATAATTACACAGTGAGTTTTATATGTTGTATATATAAAATGTGTTGATAAATTTATACAAGATCATGATATATAATATATAACTTAATATGATTGACTTAAATAAGATTTATAATGAAGATTGTATA
>CAYHBE010000106.1:0-5995 GCA_964354765.1 uncultured Dehalococcoidales bacterium
AAATGTATCATATTCGTAACTGTAAATGCAATCTACTTTGTGCACTGATTAGTAACATATCTGCTGAGATAATGGCATAATTGTAAAATCTCGTAAACTATCTTTTATAAAAGCGCTTAAAACCTGCGGAACATTCTATCTTGTGGACAAACGAACTACACGGAAGGCTGAGCTTGAAGAATGATTCCGAGAAAATCCAGTATCCGATGCTGCCTGCGTTTTCCAATGAAAAACAGAATTAGCGTCAAGGCATTAACGATGCCAAAAACAGGAAGAATGAAAAAGTAAAAAATACCAAAACCTACATCTGCCGGACCTTAATAGTCCAAATTTTCATAAAAGAGAAACCAAATACCCGAATAAATAGCTAGTCCGATTATGACCAGAACTTGCAGCCTGAAGCGGCCGGTTATCATCGTACCCCGATTGTGCACTAATAGTTTACCGTTAAACACTGGGTAAATAGCATAGTAAATTGGCAAAAGTGTCAGGTCCCATAGCGTGCCGGTTGCAAAACCCGGAAATCGGTCTGTTTTATCTGTGTTTTCATGCACCTTAATATTGTTTTCTTTGATTGTCACATCAAAATCCCCACGAATCGCTTCCGGCTCGCTATATTCTCCTCTTAATCGTGATTCCTGGTAAGTTTCTTTCATTGTGTAAATCAATTTATTATGGCAATCAGCGCGAGAAAGCTGTGAGGTGAAAACATATTTTTTATCGAAAAATGAAAAAAAAACGATCCCAAGGTTCAAAATGCAGAAAAATACAATGAGACCGGGAATTATCCAATCAAAATAAACCATATAGTGTGCACCTAAGCACGCGGGATTATTCTTTAAACAAATTAGTGCTTAAATATTTTTCTCCCCTATCGGGGAATATAACCACGATCGTTCCTGATTCTATTTTCTTAGCTAGTTCGACCGTCGCATACATAGCTGCCCCGCTGCTCATCCCGACGAAAATCCCTTCTTTAGCAACGATTTGCCTAGTCATTTCATAGGCTGCTTCTGTCTCGACCATAATGGTAATATCAATCTTCGTGGGATCATATATAGAAGGCACGATTGCCTCTTCCATATTTTTTAATCCCTGGATATAGTGACCTTTAACCGGATGCGCTGAGACAACTTTTATTTTAGGATTATGTTCTTTTAATACTTTGCCAACCCCCATGATCGTGCCGGATGTACCCAGTGCTGAAACAAAATAGTCAATTTTACCCTTAGTTTGCATCCAGATTTCCTCGCCGGTGGTCCGATAATGCGTAATTTTATTGTACTCATTTGAAAACTGATCGGGCATAAAATATTTTTCAGGATTCGAGTTTACTAATTCGCGGGCTTTACTGATAGCACCATCTGTGCCTAGTTTACCTTCGGTAAGAGTGACTTTACTTCCAAATGCTCTAATCATTTTCCGGCGTTCTACGGACACCGCATCACTCATCACAATTTCAACTTCGTACCCTTTCAGTACCCCAATCATTGCAAGGGCTACCCCTGTGTTCCCGGAGGTTGGTTCGATAATTGTTTTACCTTTTGTTAATGTACCTTCTACTTCCGCTTGCTCAATCATGCTCAATGCTATTCTATCCTTTATGCTCCCGGTCGGATTACTTCCTTCGATCTTCGCATAAATAATCGTTTTCTTATTTGGATTGAGCTTGTTTATTTTTACCAGCGGTGTATTGCCGATTGTCTGGAGAATATTGCCAAATGTATCCATGTGCTCCTTAGGTTGACCTCTTAAGTAATATGAGCCTTTTCTAATTGTTAACCTTTTAACCTCATTCTGCAAACCAGGGCTGGAGGAATACTATGATAAACATTTCGGAAAATACTCGCGCCATCATCGACGTCTTTAAAAGAAGGTTCCTCATAAGCATCAAGCACAAAACCACTCTGGAAAAAGTAACCAAGAATTATGGAAACCGGACGGTGAAAATAATATTGTAGTCTTGGCTGCCCTATCATCGCTACTCCAAGAGAGCTTCTCTCAACCAGGTAATCGTGGATTTTTACATAGTAGTTATTGGTCACCTTGCCGGCTTCATCCATTTCGTGCACTAAAGAATGCTCTCCCGAATTGAAGCAAGGATGACACAAGGAAAATACGAATCTTCCCCTTTTCTTTAACAGCTTGGGAGAATATTTTATCAGTGTCTTTATGTCTTTCATGTCCATAAATGCCATGGTGCAAACGATTGCATCGAACTTTGTTCCGGATAATTTTTTTAAGTCGTGTTCCTTGCAAGCGTCAACAACCTTATATTTAACATCCTTATTGCTTTTCGCCCTGGCTATTTTGATCATATTCTCCGCAAAATCGATGCCTGTTACTTTTGCCCCCATTTGGGACATTTTCCGCGCAAACTGCCCGTTACCACAGGCAATATCGAGTATCTTTTGTCCAGGTTTAATATCAAGTAATTTTAATTGAACAGGTTCGATAAGGATTTTATGGAAGAAATTGCCTTCTCCCATCCGACTGTCCCAAAATTCGGCATTCGTATTCCAGACATCTTTTACAGCATCTTTTTTCATCTTCTTAGCTTCAATTTTTCCCTTCATGTCCCTATCCTTTAATTACCGCAAGTGGCAAAGTCTTGACTATTTTCCTGGAAATACCGGCTTTATGAGCCACCTCGATGACTTCGCTGACATCTTTATAGGCTTCTGAGGCTTCTTCAGGAAGCTCGTTAATGCTTGCTGTCCTGACGGTAATTCCTTTTTTCGCTAATGCCAGTACTACATCCCTTCCCTTCACCCCTTTTTTAGCGGCGACACGACTTTGTACGCGGCCTGCCCCATGACAGGTACTTCCGAAGGTCTCTTTCATTGCTATGTCAGTCCCAAGCGCGATATACGAATAGCGTCCCATGTCTCCAGGTATCAGCACCGGCTGCCCGATGTTCCGATACATTTCAGGCAGTGCCGGATGCTTTGCGGGAAAAGCCCTCGTGGCGCCCTTGCGATGAACGCAGACTGTCATCTTATTACCGTCAACAGTATGTTCTTCTATTTTGGCGATATTGTGCGCCACATCCCATATTTGTTCCAGCCCCAGGTCCCGAGGTCCTTTCTGCAGCACTTTCATCATGGCTTCCCGCACCCAGTGCGCAATGCACTGGCGGTTTGTCCAGGCATAGTTGGCAGCGCAAGCCATCGCCGCCAGGTAAGCCTGCCCTTCAGGTGAATTTATTGGAGCACAGGCAAGCTGGCGGTCG
Source organism: uncultured Dehalococcoidales bacterium (assembly GCA_964354765.1). Taxonomy (GTDB): domain Bacteria; phylum Chloroflexota; class Dehalococcoidia; order Dehalococcoidales; family Fen-1064; genus JAURWL01. Next base: position 3,233 of record CAYHBE010000106.1, read on the forward strand.
GGAAGGTTAATACCGTATTTTTTCACCGCTTGTCCATGCATCGCAACGTAATCGGTACAAATCTGGTGCCCGAGACCTCGCGAGCCGCTGTGAATCAACACCATGACCTGTCCTTTCTCGTGAATTCCCATTACCACAGCAGCTTCGCGGTCATAAATTTCATCGACTTGCTGCACTTCAAGGAAATGATTCCCAGAACCAAGTGTCCCAAGCTGTGGCGCTCCCCGTTCCCTGGCGCGCTGGCTGACTCTCTCGGGATCGGCAGATCTAATGCAGCCTGATTCCTCGGTCGCGATGACATCCGCCGACTCACCAAATCCATATTCCACAGCCCATCGGCTGCCTTTGGACATGACTTCTTTCAATTCCTTGTCATTGACTCGGAGTTTACCTTTTGATCCCACACCTGAAGGGACACTATGGTATATCTCATCGGCAAGGCGTTCAATTTTTGGACGAATTTCTTCTTCTGATAAATTGGTGCGGAGCAAACGCACACCGCAGTTGATATCAAAACCTACGCCACCAGGTGATACGACTCCGTCCTCAAGCCTCGTTGCTGCCACGCCGCCGATAGGAAAACCATAACCCCAGTGAATATCCGGCATCGCCAGCGACCGCCCGACAATGCCCGGAAGAAAAGCTACATTCGCTACCTGGTCGAAAGCATTCTCTTCCCAGACATGCCTGAGTAGTGACTCGCTGGAGTAGACCAGCCCAGGAACTCTCATACCGACTTTATAGCTGGTAGGTATTTCCCAGCGATAGTCATCTATTTTATTTAATACACCCTGCCAGGGTACTGCCATAACTAATTCCTATATATCAAAGATAACTTGTGCACGCCAACCTTCAGCCGTTTGCTCTATCTTCAATTTATGGTAAGTAGTCGCTTTTACTTCCCGCATAAAATGATGCTTATTTTTCTTTATCTTTTCTCCCGAAGCCTGCACTTTTAACTTGATATCTGTAATCTCAATTACCTGAAAGTCCTTTAATAGTACTTCTTTAGCGCCTAAAAGGTAAATAAGTTCATTTAACCAGTTCAGCAGCAAAGCTTCTCGATCAGTGGCAGTAACTTCGATATCGTGGGTTTCTTTATTGCTTACTTCTTTTGGATCGATGACAAGACTCAAGAATCCTTTCGCCGCATTAATGAATACCTCGGAGATGTCTTTTCCGTATGCAATGATACCGATATCGGCGGTATGATCTAAAATCTCAAAATTTTTTGTCACAGATAGATTATAGCATCGGGAGGAAGGTGCGGTAATTCGGGGAATCTTACTCTATCCCCAGGCTAAAGCAAATCGCAACTTATGGAACGGCTCTTTATGCACTCCCCCATATCCTGTATAATTTGGATTACAGAATAGTCACAACTGATTTTCCGGAGGTAGACTCCCATGGGAGATATTAAGAGCGCTTTTGAAATTGCGATGGAAAAGATTTCAAAAATCGAGGATGCTACACCCGAAGAACGCATCAAGTGGAAATTTGGTCCCCAGGGCGAACAACTGGGAGCTAAATATCTCAAGGAAGATGTCAACCTGGTATCCGAGTTGAATAAATTTAAAGAGAACGAACGCAAATACATAACCCGGGGAGTGGTTGAAGTACTTGCCCGGAGCATTGATTTACCTCGTAACGATGCCGCCAAGAAGATCAATCGGAAGGCAATGGACGGCATCAAGCTGGTAAAGAAAGATAAATCAGGGGTTGAGAACATTTACTCCAAGTTCCGCTACGTTTTCAACCATTTCACCGAACAGGGCGAGCAGCAGCGAAGACAAGCCTATGAGCAGGTAAAAGTCCAGTTTGCGGCTAAGCTCCAGCAGGCGATGCAGCAGCAGTACGGCAATAATGTACGGGTAAATCCGAATGTGAATTTAGAAACCCAGCCTCAATTTCAGGAAGAATGGCGTCACGTACTTGCGCAGCTCGAACAGCAATATATCAACCATTTGAATGAGTACCGTAAGGAACTTATCGAAATCGCCTGAAATTCTACTGGATTTACATACAGGATATGGACCTTGGATATAAACGACGAACACATCAGAGAAGCAGTTGAACACACCGAAGTTATCCTGCCGCCGAAGCAAAATCTCTATACCTTCGGGATAACCAATATTCATTATTTTCTCGTTACCGAGCCGATTTATACTGAATTAACTAAAGACACTTCCGAGACGGTAATCCGCGAGGGTAAAGTTGTAGCAGAAAGACCGCGTATTGTGACACCGTATTATCTTTCCTCACTTGAGGGGTTTAGCGCCGGTGCTCGGCAGTATTTCGATTACCTGACAAGGACGTATGGAAGACACTCGCCCGGACTGTTTTACTCCTATAAAAATGAACCAAAAGAAATGAACATCGTATCCAATAACCTGTTGGCAGTTATTGATAAACTAAAGGCTGAAATCAACCAGCGTGGGGATCCGCTAACTGCCTTGATAAAAGGCATCGATGAGTTGTGGGACGTAGCTCTGATAAAATTTGCGTTTGAGATGACAAGCCGCTCTCTTGGCGATAATGTCAACCAGATGGGATCTCGAGGCTTATTCAAAACAGATAGCCGTGGTGTTCCAGCCGATGTGAGACAAAGAATTGAGTCGATTTTCCACCAGGTTAATCGAGGCGAACTCGACCCACGAGAACTTAAGGCAGAACTCGACCGCTGGGGCTTGTTTGAAGAATACGAAGACCGCTTCCTATCATTGTTCAGGAAGTGAAGAGTAAAATCCCTCTCAATCTCCCTTT
>CAYHBE010000107.1:0-5987 GCA_964354765.1 uncultured Dehalococcoidales bacterium
AAATAGATAACCAACGAAGAAATCTCCTCTATTTTTAGAGATTTGGCCGACCTCCTCATAAAAAAAAGGGGGAACTGGTTTAAAATCAGGTCATACCTCAAAGTAGCTGACGAAATAGATAAATTGCCCTTTGACATATCGGTACTGTCGAACGAAAATCGCCTGAGGGAAATTCCCGGAGTCGGGGATGCCATTGAAAAGAAAATACAGGAAATTCTAACTACAGGTAAGCTTCAACTTATCAATAGACTGAATTCAGAAATCGCGGAAGATAAAATTGAAAAGTCCCGATAATAATGAATCCATAAAATTGACTTCACGTGATGAAGAGGTGATTCGACGCTTTCACGCAGCGATTATTTCAGGTGAACATTGGTATATTGCTTTACTGGCAGCCATAAAAATGTGGTGTTCAGCAGAAGAGACATACCAGGATCATCATTACTGCTATCTTATAGATGGCGAAGCTTTCGACTGGCAGTTGCTAGCAGAACGGCTGTGTGAAACCGTTGACGGATTGATACCGGATGTAGAGAAGAATGCTTTACTTCTGCATAACCGACATCCACTTGACATAAATAATGAACAATTCCGTGATCATATTGGTTCGGTAAGATTTCGACAGTATCTAAATTATTATTACGGCGTGACGGTAGAGAGGGCTCTGGTATTATCAGTAAAAGATGAGATCCGTAAAGAAAGACACGTGGCTGGATATATTGCAGACAGGGATAATGCCGACGAAGCTTTCCATCGGGTTTATGGAGAAAAAGAGTCGTTCCTTCTTGAAAAATTCCGCAAAGAAAAGCACCGGCGTCGACTAAAGTCAATGAGCCTGGGAGAATTGAAAGAATTTACGTACTGGCTTTTTAAATACCGTCTGAAATACAGCGACAAAGAAAAAGTTGCCAGTGATACACGGAAAGCTCTCGATTGGGTGCAACGCCACGGATTGCCTGACCATCTTCTCAATGGACAACCGCCTACAATTGAAGGACAAACAATTTAATCAAATGTCGCTATCTGTTGACGCAGTCGTTCCAAGCGGTCTTTTCTTTCAACCAGTCTTTCTTTTTCTTTAGCAACTACCTGCGCAGGTGCTTTGCCTAAGAACGAACTATCTGCTAGTCGTGATTCAAGACGAGTTATGTCCAACTCGAGTTGCTCAATTTCTTTCTTAATTCGATCTTTTTCAACCCCGATGTCAACCATACTCTCCATCGGTATTACTACTTCGGTGTTTTTGAGAACGGAGACGATGGCGTTTTGTCTAACAATGTCTTTCAATCGATTTTCATGAATAAAAAGAGGCTTTGCCCGCCCAAGGATTTGCATCGCTCCTAAATAAGGAGTAATTGATGGAGTCAGGTTACCACTGTAGATTTCAGCTGTCACCCAATGGTTGGGTTCTACTCTATATTCCGAGCGGGTATTGCGGATCGTTCGAATAATGTCAACGATGGTATCTATAACCTGTTCAGATTTTATATCTAACATTGTTGTATCTATACGCGGATAAGTGGATATCATTATAGAGTCGGATTTTTGCCAGTCGTTGGGTAATCGGTGTTTGAGGTTTTGCCACAACTCTTCAGTCAGAAACGGCATAAAAGGATGCAGCAGGCGTAACGAAGCTTCAAGAACATGCACCAGTACAGGAAAGGGGGAGACTTCTTTTGATTCTGGTCTCAAGCGGATTTTTGCCAACTCAATATACCAGTCGCAGTATTCACTCCATAGGAAGTCATATATCTGGCTCAAAGCTTCACCGAACTGGAATTCTTCGAGAGCTTTGTTCACAGACGCAATCGTGCTGTTAAACCGACTAAGAATCCAGCGGTCTTCAGTTGGCAAGGAGTCTAATTTTACGTTCAAATCTATTTGACCAACAGGAAAGCTTCGCAATACAAATCGAGTCGCGTTCCACAGCTTATTGGCAAAGTTACGACCATTTTCTAGTTTCACATCTGTCAGTTTGCTATCGGCTCCTGGTGCCAATCCGGTAAGAAACGCACAGCGCATGGCATCCGTTCCATACTCGGCAGCAATTTCAACCGGGTCACGCACATTGCCACGCGTCTTGCTCATTTTCTCGCCTTTTTCGTCGCGTATCAGGCCGTGCAAGTAGACGGTATGAAATGGAATTGTTCCTGTGTCTTCAATCCCCATCATTATCATGCGGGCAACCCAAAAGAATAAAATATCATAGGCAGTTTCCATGACAGTCGTCGGATAGAAATAACGAAAGTCCTCTGTATCATCAGGCCAGCCGAGTGTGGAATGAGGCCATAAAGCCGAACTAAACCAGGTATCCAGTACATCGGGATCCTGTTCGATGTGCTTACTCTGACAATGCTGGCATCGATCAGGAGGCTCAACAGTTACTGTCAATTTGCCGCAATCTTTGCAGTACCAGACTGGAATCCGGTGTCCCCACCAGAGCTGGCGGCTAATACACCAGTCTCGAATATTTTCCATCCAATTAAGATACACCTTGTCAAAACGGTCGGGAATTATTTTTACGCTACCGTTGACCAGGGCATCGATTGCCGGTTTAGCCAGCGGTTTCATATTGACAAACCACTGTTCGCTAGCTAGAGGCTCGACGATAGTTTTACATCTCTGGCAATGACCGATGGCATGTGAATATTGTTCAATCTTGACTAACTGTCCGCTCTTTTCGAGACCTGCAACAATCGCTTCCCGGCATTTGAAACGGTCCATTCCCTGATAAGGTCCGGCATTCTTGTTCATCGTACCATCGTTATTAAGGATATGAACGAGCGGTAATTTATGACGCTGCGCAACTTCAAAGTCGACTGGATCGTGCGCCGGGGTGATTTTTACGGCACCTGTTCCAAACCCTGTTTCAACAGCTTCATCGGCAATAATCGGGATGTGTCGATTGACGAAAGGTAAGATAACTTTCTTACCTACAACATTTTTATATCGATCGTCTTCGGGATTAACCGCGACGGCGGTATCACCCAGGATAGTCTCCGGGCGAGTTGTTGCCACGGTGATATAACCGCTGCCATCTTCCAGTGGGTAACGTACGTACCAGAGATTACCTGATACATCGACGTGCTCTGTCTCCAGGTCGGAAAGTGCGGTAGCGCAGCGCGGACACCAGTTAATAATGCGTTCGCCCTTATATATCGACCTTTTATTATAAAGATTAACGAAAGCTGTACGTACTGCTTTACTGGGACCTTCATCCATCGTGAAACATTCGCGTGACCAGTCGGCTGAACAGCCCAGTTTATATTTTTGCTCTCTAATAGTATCCAAATATTCACGCGCCCATTTCCAGACTCTCAGCTCGAATTTTTCTCTGCCAAGCTTGTGGCGGTCAGTGCCTTCTTTGGTAAGTTCCCGTTCAACGACTACCTGGGTGGCGATACCGGCGTGATCGAAGCCTGGAAGCCAGAGTGTAGGATCTCCTTTCATCCGGTGCCAGCGGATCATGATATCCTCGAGAGTCATTGTAAGCCCATGACCAATATGTAATTCACCGGTAACGTTGGTGGGAGGCATAATGATTGTGAATGGCTTTTTATTATGGTCAATTTCCGCACGGAAATAGTTATTCTTCAACCAGAATTGATACCATTTATCCTCAACTTTTTGAGGCTCATAAGCTTTGGGCATTTCCTCGTATACTAAGTGTGAGTCTGTCATTGCTGTACTCCTATTTTGTTATGAACTTTTATTAAAATAAAAAAGCCGTCCTCGTGGGACGGCCAAAATTCATGGTGGGCGTCTGTCCCACTTGCCGGCTTTACTAGATAACTACGACGGATAAATTGATTGTTATCATTAAAGCTAAGTTACCATAAGTGAGTGTAGTATGTCAACGCCGCAGGCAGAGACGCCTGCTCAACGGATATGCTTGACTCTATTTCTTTTTTAGCAGCTTCACTACCCTATCTAGTATCTTATCCGCAACATCACGCTTGGACATCAACGGAAGCTGTTCTGATTCACCTTTCTTGTTTATGATAGTGACTTCGTTGGTATCTGTGCCAAAGCCGCTGCCTTCTTTGGTGACATCGTTGGCGACAATCAAATCAAGGTTTGTTTTGTATAACTTGTCTTTAGCGTTTTCAACCAGGTTCTGTGTCTCTGCTTTAAATCCCACCTTAATGAATTTACCTTCTTTGATTTCACTCAGAATATCCGGAGCCTTTACCATTTCCAATAAAAGTCCAGCATCGCTCTTTTTGATTTTTTGGGTAGCTACAGTTCTCGTAACGAAATCTGCTCCAGCCGCTGACATAATCAGCACATTAGCTTTTTTCACTGCCTTAACAACTTCGTCACGTAACTCAACAACACTTTTTATTTTTACCATATCAACTCCGACCAGGTCAGGCAAAGAAGTCGGGGCAGTGATTAACGTTACCTGTGCGCCTCGGTCCCGAGCTGCTTCTGCCACCGCATATCCCATTTTGCCAGATGAACGATTGGTGATAAATCGGATGGGGTCGATTGCTTCTTGCGTACCTCCGGCGGTTACTACAATACGTTTACCAGCCAGATCGCCATTTTCTCCCAACACCATCTGGATATATCCCATAATTTCACCTGTATCCGGTAATCGTCCGTATCCGATATCACCTGAAGCCAGTCGCCCATGCGCGGCCGGAATTATGTGAAAACCAGTCTTATTCAATATTTCGATGTTTTCTTGAGTGATCGGATTGGTGTACATGTTGTTATGCATAGCCGGCGCTATTACGATCGGGGCTTTTGTTGCCAGCACAACACTTGTGAGCATGTCATCGGCGATACCAGCCGCGATTTTAGCAATGACGTTGGCAGTGGCAGGCGCGATCACAACAATATCCGCAGCGTCTGCTAATTTGATATGAGTAATACCGCGAGGAGCATCGGGTCCAAACATTTCAGTCACGACAGGGTTACCGGTAAGGGCTTCGAAAGTCATTGGCTGGATAAATTCTGTGGCTGATTTTGTCATGACGACATTTACAACGGCGCCAGCCTGGGAAAGTTTACTTGCCAGATCGGCAGCTTTATATGCGGCGATGCCGCCGGTAACACCGAGGATTACGGTTTTATTTTTTAACATATATCCTCCCTAAGCTTGATTCATCTGGTAGATCATCCGTAGTCCGATGAGGGTGATATCAGGATTAACTACGTTAAAAATAGTAGTCTCTTTTGCAAATATAGCTCCAAACCCACCAGTAGCGACAACGGTTGCTTTTTCACCCAATTCCTGTTCAATACGGGCAACTATGCCTTCCACCAGCCCGGTGTACCCGAACATAATACCTGATTGCATTGCTGAAATCGTGTTTGTGCCGATAGCTTTTTGTGGATGAACGAATTGAATACGAGGTAAGGCTGCTGTTCGTGAAAACAATGCTTCAGCGGCTGTCATCGGACCGGGAGCAATTGCACCACCGATAAAATCACCTTCTTTAGAGATAGTATCGAATGTGGTTGCCGTACCAAGGTCAACGACAATTGTCGGTCCCCCATAAAGGCGGAAACCAGCTACAGTATTTACGATACGGTCGGAACCGACTTCCCGTGGATTATCCATGCGTATCCGGGTACCAGTTTTAACTCCGGGTCCAACAATTAATGGAGTGATGTTAAGATAATTCTTTAGTAATTCAGTGAAAATGGGAATGAGTGGAGCAACAGTACTGCACAAGGCTATTTCTTTGATATCAGCGACCTTGATTCTCTGGAATATCATGAGGTTGAGCATGGTAGCGGCGTATTCATCCGGCATTCGATGAATATCTGTCTCAAGGCGCCAGGTGCATCGGAGTTTTTCACCTTCAAAGATACCAAGAGTGACATTAGTGTTACCGATATCAATCGCTAAGAACATCGTTCCCTCCTTTCAGGTAGAGACTATTTCTTTCCGTGATTTCTCGGCTTTTTGAGAAGGTTCGCTTATGCCCAGTGTACCAATTGCTCAGCCTGAGGTCAATAGTTATGTAATAAAA
>CAYHBE010000108.1:0-5975 GCA_964354765.1 uncultured Dehalococcoidales bacterium
AATAATTCGTTCTCTTCATCATTTAATGCAATTAATTGAGAAATAGTATCTTCTTCTGACTGTTCTTCACCTTCTAAACCTTCTTCACCATCTTCGTCGTCAAAGTCTTCTTCACCTTCTAATCCACCTTCAAGTTCTTCTTCTTGTTCGAATCCATACTCTTCAAGTGTTAATAATTTATCACCACCAAGTGATTCGTTTAATTTAGAACCATTTAATTTTTCAGTAATCATACCTGCATAAGTAATAGTTTTATCTAAACCTTCAGCGATATAATCAGAATAAGCGATAGTATCATCTAAATTCTCAGCTAAATATTCTGAGTATTTAATATTACCTTCAACATGCTCAGCTAAATATTCTGAGTATGCGATTGAATTATCAACATGCTCAGCTACATATTCAGAGTAGTCAATAGATTTTGATAAATTTTCAGCAATATATTCAGAATAAGCAATATTCTTATCTAAGTTTTCTGCTAAGTATTCTGAGTATTCAATGTTTTTATCTAAGTTTTCTGCTAAGTATTCAGAATAAGAAATATTCTTATCAAGATTTTCAGCAATGTATTCTGAATAATTAATGTTTTTATCTAAGTTTTCTGCTAAGTATTCAGAATATTCAATATTCTTATCTAAGTTCTCAGCTAAATATTCAGAATAATTAATAGCTTTTTCTAAATTTTCTGCTAAATAATCATTATGCTTAACTAATTTTGTTGTTGTTGCTTTTAATGAGTTATTCTCATTAACTACGATCTGTACTTTTTCAGCAAGATAGTCTAAATATTTCACGATTTGAGCAGAACTGTTGTTTAGCTCTTCGTAATATTCCAACATTTTTTCCATTTTCTTTGGCTCAACATTACCTGTCTTAAGAGCCTTAGATACTTGATTCTTAGTTGAAGCAAGTTCTTTAACTAAATACTTAGAGTAATCAGTTAATTGTTGTTTTGTTACATAATCAGTCTTGTTCATATTGAATAAGTCATTTATTTTTGAGTCGTTCATTTCATAAATTCTGAAATTCGCGTTAGATTTAAATCCGAATGATTCGTTTAGTGATCTTACTTCCATTTTTGCCGAAGCAAAACCAGGATCAGCAACAATATCATATGTGAATAATTTCTTAAGTGTTACGGTACCATCAGACTCTGTAATACCAGCTGCTCTTGATGATACAAAAATAGGACAACCATCTTCAACTAAAGCTTTAGCTTCTTTGCCCCAATAAGTGTTTAATAATTTAATTTCACCTTCTACTTTATTACCTTCTGCAACAAATTTAGCAGACTTAATTAAGTGAGATGCTCTTGATAAAGATGTATCAAATACATCTGGATGATCAAATTCTCCATATACTACACCCATAGATGTCATACGTTCGTTCAGTTCTTCTAAACATGGGAGAAACTTTTCGGCTGTATAAATACGTTCATTACGGTTTTTTACGCCAAATTCAGTAAATGTTCCACCTAAAATCCAATCTTTTGTCCCTTTGTTCTCGTTGATACGAGCAAGAGACGCTGTGTTATGTTCCACAATTAATACTGGTTTCATGTTGTTTTATTTTTTTTCTGTACTATTATATATTATGTTATAAATATCACTTTTTTCTATTTTAGAATTCAAACTCTTCACCACCCTCTGCAGCGCCGCCAGCTTCAGGTCCTGCTTCTCCACCACCAGCTTCCGGTGCTGCTTCCCCACCTGCTTCTGGTGCTGCTTCTGGTCCTGCTTCTCCACCGCCCATCTCTGGTGCGCCCATCTCTGGTGCTCCACCGGCTTCTCCACCACCACCTGCTTCTCCACCAGGGGCACCTACTGCACCTGCTCCACCCTTAAGTTTATATCTAGCATTGGTTTGTTTCTCTTCTTCGGTTAATTTCAAAATAGTATCAACTAAATATTCAACATGAAAGTAAGGTTGTCCATCCGCAGTTTGAATTGAACTCAACATAGATGCGACAATTTCAGATCTCTTTTGTAAATTATTTAATCTTTTCCATTCTTCAAATAGATCATTTGAGTTAAATTCAATACCAACAGCATTTTGAAAAATTTCATCCTTAATTAGTTCAGGGAATTCAATAAGCATTTGTAATTTAATCGGCTTAATGATAATTTCTTTAAATGCCATTCGTAAACGATTAATAAAGTTTGAGAATTTTACCTCATCACGCGTCATCTCAGATGCATCCGAGAATATGTTACCACCACCGTTGTCTTTATCAAAACGAGAGAATGGAATTCTACTTGCTCTTTTTAAAGCATTGAAAAACCACGTTAACATATCCGACTCATTCAAATTATGACCTTCTGGTGAAACGAGTTCAAACTGTGGAGTACCACTTTCACCTTCTGGAAACCATAGCTGTTTATTATATGGTAAATGTTTAGAACCATTTATTGTAACAGTCCCCATAGAATCATCCCACTCAACTTCTTCAGAATAATCGGCAATTAATTGTGCTATTTGTTCTTCGGCTCTCTGTCTTGATAATCCATTAATAGGAATAGTAAATTTCTGATAAATCATAGCATTTAACATATTAAACATTAATCTTGTTTGTTCCATGATTTTTAATTGATTGTAAGGTCTAATTAACCCCTCAACATATGATGTCTCCGAATATTCTCTTTGAGTAGAATATGACATAAAAATAATCTGTGAATCTAAAAGTATTCTTCTTAATTGTGGATCCTCTGGATATTGAATCCAGATATGTTTACCAGTGGTTGGTTCATAACCCGGAACTAATGTAACCGGATCTAATTGATTATAATGTATTATATTTTTAAACTTATCATCGTAAACCATCTCAAAGGCTAAATATCCATCAATTAGAAATCCTTTAATGAAATACCAAGCAGTCATACCGTCGTTAAATCCAAACTTAGAGTAAACCTTTTCAAAAACTTCAGAATACTTATTCTTTATTTCTTGAGAATACTCATCTGGTAAAGATCTTGGTTTACAAAATTTCTTATCATCACCATATATAACTACCTCATCAGCAAGCGTTGTAACAAAATCTCTAATCTCATCCTTAATTGAATATTCACGCAATATTCTTCTTTTATCTGGGTAAGCTCTATCTAAATATGGTATTGATTTTTTAGCCATCACCGAAGCAATAGCTTTCTGCGAAAAGAAATCATACATACCATATCCCTTTTGTGCGTATGGATCTTCATTTATAGATACAGCATAGGAGTTCTTAACTATCATATCATCATAGTTCATACCCCAAGATGATAGTTCTCTTAATATTCTGGAAAAAACACCACGATTTTGAACTGCACCACTAACTGATACTTGATTTTGTGGATTATTCTGGGGATTATATGAAGCCAAGGTAATTTATTATTTTTTTTATATATTAAGAAACGGGCCTTTCACCCAAAATTGAGCTAAAAACTGCGTCCACCATATTTGGATAAATTCTTTTGGACCCTTTCGATATGACCCTTTAACTCACTATATTCATTTCTTAACTCTTCATCCATTTTATAAAAATCATCAAGCATAAATTTTATAATTTCTTCATGTCTCGCCGCTTTGGTTTCTAACTTTGCAACCCATATTTCATACAATTTCTTTGGATCATATTTATTTTTAACATAACCAGAATAGATGAATCTATCAATGATTGTAATATCAATCTTGTGAACAGTTTTAACTAATGCTAAATTATACTCCACCAATGCATATTCATACCCAATTCTTAATAATTCCGAATATATTTTTTTATAATTAACCCAATTTAATTGGTCGTCATTTTCAAAATTCTTAATTAATCTATCAAAGAATAATCCACGCTCTCTAAGTGGGATAAAGTTTAGATTAACCGCTTGAATAACTATCATATTATTAAATCTTTTGAAATCAACAGCTAATATTGGTGAATATTTCATCCAATTAGAATCATCAGCATAATGTAAAAAGTAAAATCTACCCTTCATCATCTTACCCTTGTTTATATTAGTCACAACATTATCGGTATTGGGCTTGGTATATGCAGGGCTAAAGAACATGGTGTTCTCTTTATATAGCACCGGTATGCTACCTTTTGATTTTAATGTTTGCAGAAGAACGCCCATATAATATATATTAAAAATAAACTTATTATAATGATAAATAATGCACCCAGACAACCAGGTAAATATCATCAAGGATTATATGTTCCGCAAAATAAGGGTAAGCTACTCAAAGCTAATGAAAAAGGTGGTGTGTATTATAGATCCTCTTGGGAGAAAAAGGTTTGTATCTATCTTGATATGAATGAAAAGGTCGTTAGGTGGGGTTGTGAGTTTATAGAAATACCATATATGCTAACCGAAGTTAAAAATGATATACCAGTTTCGTCTAGACACAGATATTACCCAGACTTTTATTATGAATTAAAAAAGGATGATGGTTCGATTAAAAAAGTAGTAGTTGAAATAAAACCAAAGTCTGAAACACTACCACCAAAAGCACCAAAGCAAGGCGCAACTAGAAAGCAACTAGAAACATTTGAATATGGAATAAAAATGTGGAATAAAAATCTAAGTAAATGGCAGACTGCTATTTCTTATTGTGAGAGTAAAGGTGTAGAATTTGTGATCCTCACTGAGGATTTTATTAATCGATTGAAGTATTAGACTCGGAATAAACAATAGCATCTAATCGCAATAGGTTAGAAAGTGCGTATTGTGGTATAACAACACTTTTTTCATTTTGAATCATTTCGAATAAATCACTATCTACTTGAACATATAGTGGTTCACCGCAAATTCTTTCATACTCATCAGGAATATCTGTATTATCTTGTCTAGTTTCATAAATCTTATTTATATAATTTCTACACTCTATAACATTAGAGTGAAGTGTGCAACCATCTGGTCTAACACCCCAATTTCTTTCAGATTGCTCCCATAGCTGCAGAACTACTTGATTTTCCATAATATTATATTTTATTAAATTTGAGAAAAATGTTTATAAAATTAAAAACCCTCACTGAGAGGGCTCTTAAATTTAAAATTAAACTGAATGTAAACCTTGACCATCATTGGAACTATCCAACGAAACAAGTTTTATTTGATGCTCAGCATCACCTTTTTTCTTATACAACTCATTATAACCCTTAGCTAGACCTCTTTTAAAGATTTCGGTATAATAAGCAAATGCATTGGTTGACTTTTCTTCATTGAAGTTATGCCAGTTAGAAAACATATCCAATAAACCGGATTGATAGCAATCCATTCTATCATCATTATTCCAGTAACGCATTTTTTTGATTGTTTTTTTAGCAAGAAGTTCTAACATTACTTTTGCTTTGGAGGTTAATTTCCCTTGTGCTTTGGAAACAACAATTTCCACGAATAAATCTTTGTTATTCAAATACATCTCGTATGATGTTATTTTTTGTTCCTTACGGATTACCTTTCGGTTATATTTTAACGATCATGATAAGTTGATTGTCGAATCATAAAAATGTTTATGTGCAATTTTCTCTTCTTTGCTTCCTCTTAGGAAATTCCAAAATTTAGCTTCCTCAGAAGAGCAGTGGTATGTCTTACTTGTACCACCAATATCAGTCATATACATTTTAGCACCACATATCTTACAAACTAGATCAGTATCTTCTGCTTTAAATTCAAATATTTTAAAAGGTAAAATATGCTTCATATGAGTATATATAAAAAAAGAGAGTAAATTTCTTTACTCTCTTTTTAATTTATTTAATTTTTCAATTATTTCTGTGTAACTTCTGTATACTGAAGCTCTTTTACTGATTGTAGCTCAACTTGTAAAGATTTCTGTTGTGCTTCTAACATTTTTAATGCTTTAGATAGCGTCTCAGAATCCTTCATTTCAGATATAGTATATCTTACTTTATCAAGATTTGAATTAACATCTTCAAGTTTTAAAGTGATTTCTCTTTCTTTATCTTCAAGTTGACGTTTTACAATAACTTCTTTACCAACTTT
>CAYHBE010000109.1:0-5954 GCA_964354765.1 uncultured Dehalococcoidales bacterium
ACCGCTGGGAGAGCTATTGCGTACCCTGCCGCAGGTAGAAAAGGTTACAGAAGGCAACACCGGCATGATTTCAGGAGAAAACAAAGAGAGGATTCAAATAGTACTTAGCAAGAGCAATGGTTCCAGGGATAAGGAGTCCAAGAAGGAGATAAAAACCCCGGTTGTACCGTAACCGAACGATTTGGTGATAAATATGAAGGATTTACCTGCTTTGGCAGGTTGATAGCGTGACCTTGTGAGCGTCAAGTATCTTGACGCTCAAGCTGTAATAACTTACAATTAATTATTGGTAGTTAAATATAATAAATGAAACGTTTAGTTGAGAAAGATGCAATTAGTCAAAAAACTGGCAAGGAAATTGAGAGCGAAAAATACTATTGAATTGACTATCACTATAACTAACCAAATAAGCATTTAATTAACCAGGATGGTATATAATTACACAATAAGTAGATTTTGAGAGATTAAATGGTTACAACAAGCATCGATAACAATACAGCGCTTAAAGACTTGATTACCCGCTACCTGGAAAAGCGGGGTTATAAGACTACTGAGGGGGCTAAGGTCCTCGGCAAGTCGGGAGCGGAGCATACCTTTGATATGCTGGCACGGCGTGATGCCGGCTTTGCCAACCATTCTATCGGGGTTGCTATCGTTCCGGATGCTGATGAGAAAACTCAGATCAACTTCCTCCACAACTGTGCTAACCGGGCCTATGATGTCGGGCTTGCCGGCAGCGTGCTCATCGCCAGGACACCGTTGAGCCAGGAAGCCAAGAGGCTGGCGCAGCACCAGCGTATGAAGATTGTTACCAGTGAAGAAGTCCAGCTGCTGGCAAAAGACGAACCACTACGCCCGATTAAGTTTACCCAATCGGCTACCTTCGAAAACAGGGGCCAGTTAATTAAGGCGCTCGATAACCTCGGTTACAGGCTGGAACGTTCCGTCACGGTTAAAGGAAAATCGGGTACAGAATACAGCTTCGATGTCGTCGCATATGAAGACGATTCTGTCACAGGACACAGACTCGTCATCGATTTCATTTCAAGCGAAAAAGAGCTGACACTCGAGCAGGTATCACTGTTTGAGGTCAAGGCTTATGATGTTGGCGTCAGCGATAAAGCCATCGCGGTAACCGCTCCATTGTGTCACGAGGCTAAGCAATTCGCGCAAAAATACGCCATACAGATTATCCTGATCGAGCAGAAAAACACCATTCAATCGGTACTGCAGAAAGAAATCAATATATTACCCAAGAAGTCCGGCAAAACCGACGAAGCTAAATCGGGTATACCAGGCTCTGCCTCCGGTAAGCAGGCAAAAATCCTGCCTGAGCCAGAAGCTATCAAACTTATACCGGAAGTGATGGCAAGAAGACTCAACGTTATCCCTATGTCGATTTCTAATAATACCCTGACAGTGGTCATGGCCGATCCAACCGATGTCTTTGCCCTGGAAGCCATTGCGGCTAATACCAAGATGAGGATTAGACCCATTCCTGGCAGAGTCGATGAAGTCAGGGAAGCGATCGATCTCAACTATAAGAGCTACGGCGAAATTGAAAAACAGATCGCTAACGTATCGACATCCGATGAAGTTACGGATGAACGCCTGGCAATGGATGCTGCCTTCGATGCACCGCTGGCGCAGGCGTTAACATTGATTATCGAAGAAGCTGTGAAGACCAGAGCTTCGGATATCCACATGGAACCGGAAGAAAACCGGTTGAGAATCCGCTACCGCATCGATGGCATATTACATGAAATGATGTCCCTGCCGCTAAGTATCAACCGGGCGCTGATTTCTCGTATTAAAATTTTGAGCGACATGAATATCGCCGACCACCTCCGCCCCCAGGATGGACAGTTCTCCTTTGATGCTAAGGGCCGTTCCATCGACGTCCGTGTCGCGACGGTTCCGACCGTCACCGGCGAAATGGCTGTGCTGCGTTTACTCGATAAATCGAGGGCAAGCCGCGGTCTGCCCGAAATCGGTTTCCTCCCCGATAGCCTGAAAACATACAATTCGATGCTGGCAGCCCCGTACGGCATGATCTTGAGCAGCGGGCCTACCGGCTCAGGCAAAACTACTACTCTGTATGCCGCGCTCAACAGCCTCGACCTGGTTGGTAGAAATGTTATCACTATCGAAGACCCGGCCGAATACCGATTTCCCAATATCAACCAGATACAGGTGAATCCCCAGGCCGGCATCACCTTTGCCGCCGGTTTGCGTTCAATACTTCGTCTCGACCCGAATATTATCATGGTCGGTGAAATCCGCGACAGCGAAACCGCCAACATCGCCACCCAGGCGGCTTTGACAGGTCACCTGATGCTTTCTTCCGTCCATGCGAACGACGCCGCAACGACGATTGCTCGTCTAAATGATCTTAAAGTGGAGCCTTTCCTTATCGCATCGTCTGTCATCGGGGTATGCGCACAGAGAATGGTTCGACGGGTCTGTCCTGACTGCGGCAGGATGATCGAAGCGCCGATGGTCGAACAAATTGCCTATGAAAAAGCCACCGGCGAGAAACGCAGTCAATTTTTCTACGGCGTCGGGTGTGAAAACTGCTCTTATACTGGTTATATCGGCAGGACCGGTATTTTCGAAATATTACGTATTACCGACGGCATCCGGATGTTAATTGTCGCCGGCGCTAACAGCAGTGAGATCCGAAATAAAGCTATCTCAGAGGGTATGACATCATTGCTTCAGGATGGAATGCTGAAGGTACAGTTAAATATTACAACTCCTGCGGAAGTCTTACGGAGCGCCTATGCACCGGATTAAAAACTGAATAAAATTGCTTCTCCCTTTTTGAAAGGCCTGCCCCGATGTAAATCGGGGGAGAAAAGAAGAGGGATTATGTTGAAGTCACCTCCCCTTTCTAAGGAGAGATTAAGAGGAATTTAAATATGGAATATTCATACACAGCCTATACAAACGAAAAAAAGCTGGTTAAAGGCAAGATCTCAGCTTCTAGTGAAGAAAGAGCCATCGGGCAGTTGAATGCTGTCGGTTACCAGGTGCTCAATATTAAAATACTCAGCTCGGTAATGCGGATTTTTAAATCATTAGATGTATCCCTCACACCGTCCGTCAAACCGAAAGAAGTCATCATGTTCTCCCGCCAGCTGGCACTGCTGCTTGAGTCCGGCATCGATATTGTCACAGCCATCGATTTATTCAAAGCGCAGGCATCAAATAAAGCCTTTCAGAAAATACTTGAATCGATTGTAGCCGACCTCCGTGCCGGCAGCGCTTTTTCCGTATCACTTTCCAAATTCCCCAGGGTCTTTCCGACCATGTACCACAGGACGATTTCTGCCGGCGAACAGAGCGGCAACCTGGACCAAGTCCTGCGCCGGATGGCGGACTACATGGAGAGAACTGCCCTGGCCGCCAAGAAAATCAAAAGCGCCCTGACCTACCCGATTGTCATCCTGGTTGTTTCGATAGTAGTGGTAGCAGTGCTGGTCTTTTTTGTAATGCCGACCTTTATTTCCCTCTATGAAAGCCTTGGAGCCAACCTGCCGACAATTTCAAAAATCCTTATGAATATTGCCCAGGGCGCGGTTGATTACGGGGCTTATGTCCTGCTCGCCCTCGTGGTAGCGATTGCTCTCGCGTTCATGTATGTAAGAACTCCAAAAGGCAGGATCAATTTCGATACCTTGATGCTGCGGCTGCCGGTAATCGGACCGATTGTTCATCTTAATGAGCTTTCCCGCTGCAGCCGGACCATTTCGATGCTGATAAAAGTAGGATTGCCGCTGCCGGATATTATGACAATGTGTATACAGAGCGCTGGCAACAAGGTCATGGTGCAGGCTCTATCTGATGTTAAACAGGAAATGCTCGCCGGTGAGGGTCTCGCCGGTCCCATGGGGAAAAGAAAGATATTTTTACCGTTAATGGTGCAAATGGTTGCCGTCGGTGAAAAGACCGGTAACCTGGGCAATACGCTTACTACAGTGGCGGACAGTTACGAGACCGATGCTGACGATAAGACATCCCTGGCAATCGGGCTGCTGCAGCCGGCCATGACGATCGGTATGGCGGCAGTGGTTGGTTTTATTGTGATCGCCATGATTTCCGCCATGTACGGCGTCTATGGGCAGTTAGGAGGAGGATAATTATTCAAAAAGAGGGAAATAATTAACTTCTCCCTTTTAGAAAGGCCTGCCCCATACGCATGTACGGGGGAGAAAAGAAGAGGGAGTATGTAACGTAACCTCCCTAAATCCCTCCTTAATAAAGAGGGAAGAATAAAATAGGGAGATTAAGAGGGATTTAGGAAAATCCACCTCAATCCTCCTTACAAAGGACGAAGATTAAAAAAGGATTTTGAAAATTTAATAAAATTATCTCTCCCTTTTAGAAAGGGAGATTAAGAGGGATTTTGATAAAAGGAAACTGTCATTACGAGCGAAGCGCGGCAATCTCCAGGATGCTGAGGATCCCAACCCCGAGATCCATTCGCTCCGCTCAGGATGACAATTGGATATAACGACTGAATAAGGAACGGTCATATGAAATCAAACAGAATATTAGGTTTTATCCTGGCTGGCATCATCATTATTGCCCTTGCCGGGGCTGGATTTCTCTACGTTGCCGACATGAAAGAGCAGGACCGGCATGATGCGCTAAATAGTGAAATAGCCAGTAACCAGGCGCAAATCACCCGGGGCGCCGAGCAGATAAAGGAAAAAGAAGCGGAAGCGTTCACTTTAGCAACTCGGCTTGCCGAGGCGAAAGCATTACTGGCGCAGACCGGGTTCCGCAGCTCTGCTGAAAGTATCGAGTACGACAGGCTGCTCTTCCAGATTGCTGCCGACACCCAACTGCTGGTCAAAAGCATCAATGCTACTCCGGCGCAGGACATGAAAGAAGGCAATGTTATCTATCAGCAGACTACTTTTACTGTCTCGCTGGAAGGACTGGCGCCAGGGGTGATATTCAGCACGCCTGTTGACTCCACTTCGTACATTGACGGAGTCGTAGACAATATCCTGGAGTATATTAACACCCTGGCTACAAGTCCCGATTTCGATACGGCACAAGTCCAATCGGTCAGTATCTCAGCGCCGGAGCCGATGACAGAAGAAGAAATCACCAGAATGATCGAAAGCATAAACAGCCAGGTTGCAACCGAGCTGACCGATGCCGAAATAGAAGATAAGACTGAAGAGGAGCTCGCCGCGCTGGTGCAGAGCAAGCTCGCTGCCAAGACATCGGCAGAAATCGCGGTGTTGATGGAACAAGCTGGTCTGGACAAGCCCACGGTGACAATTTCAATAAAAATCTGGACATACAAGGGGGCATAACGTGGCAAATAAAGTAATGTCTCTGTACCTTGAGGATAGCGGAATCCGGCTGCTCGCAGCCAGCGGCAGGCAGGTAGAACGGTGGATAACGGTACCTTTGGAGCCTGGACTGATCAGCGGCGGCGTTATCCATGATGAAAATAAAGTAGCGGAAAAAGTCCGCGAAGTTTTTATGGCAATCAGGCATATCAAGCGCAAGACACCGAGCGTCAGACTTGCAAAACGCCTGTCGAACCTTTTAGCCGGATCGGGGAAGCTTATTATCGGCTTAAACGGTCGCGACTCTTTATACCGGGTTGTGGCGCTGCCGGTCCTGCCGGAAGCGGCTCTCGGCGAAGCGGTCTACCGTGAAGCCAGCCGGGTATTACCGGTATCCCTGGATGAACTGTATCTTGCCTACCAGCGAATTCCGGGATACGCGAACGAAACACGCGTTTTCGTAGCAGCTTTCCCTAAAAAAACTACCGATACCCTGCTGCGGACATTACGTATCGCCGGCATTACGCCGCGCTACCTGGACCTGGCGCCCTTAGCCTTATGTCTCGCCGTAAACGAACCCCGGTCGATAATCGTCGACGTGCGGCAGGACAATCTTAATATTATCATCATGGCAAACCGCGT
>CAYHBE010000110.1:0-5946 GCA_964354765.1 uncultured Dehalococcoidales bacterium
GCAGAAAAAGCTCATCGATATGCCGTGCACAATCCTTATGCTCAGTTCCAGAAAGTGTTTACGATGCAGGAGATATTGAATTCACGCATGATCGCTGATCCTTTAACCCTTTACCAGTGCTGTCCTACCAGCGATGGAGCCTCAGCTGCAATAATCTGCGCGCGCAATGTTGCATCGAAATACAAGTTAAATGAAAAGCGGTTGGTGAGCATCGCGGGGATGGGTATTAAGACCTCTGCTTTTGAAGATAGGAATGGGGACCATATTATTACCCTCCGGACTGCCAAAGAAGCCTATGAGATGGCTGGATTAGGTCCGAAAGATATCGATGTTGTCCAGGTACATGATGCAGCGACGAATGCAGGGATCTTTCAGCTTGAAGGTCTTGAATTGGTAGAAAGGGGAAAAGGTTGGGTAGCCGAACTGGAAGGGCAGACAGAGATAAACGGGAAAATACCGACAAATACCGATGGCGGTTTACAGGCGATGGGACATCCGCTCGGGGCTACAGGCATCCGGATGCTCCATGAGCTTGTCACCCAGCTAAGAGGCGAAGCAGGTGCCAGGCAGGTCGCCAATGCAACAATAGGCATTGCTGAGAACAGCGGCGCCGGAGAAGTCTGCACCGTGATTATCCTGAAAAAATAGCGAGGACTGGTATGGAAATTCTGGATTCAGGAATTGGGGAACTTTTTCAGGTACCTGATCCTGATGGGCACCGCGCGTACATCCGAGAGCATAAAAAGCGGGCGCTTGTCGATAAAGTAATGACCGAGCAGGAAGCCGTTAAAAAGTTTGTCAGCGACGGCGATTATTTATGCTATGACTGCACTATGTTGATGCGCGGTCCCAGTTCGTTAGTAAGAGAAGTAATCCGGCAAAGAAAGAAGAACCTGGGTCTCGGCGGCAGGTTTACATATATGGTAGTGATTTTAATGGCTGCTGCCGGGTGTGTTAACCGCGTAGATATCGGCTATATCGGTGTTGGCGCTGTGTTGAAGCGTATGCTTGATCAAGGTGTCAGGATTGCCGAATGGAGTAATTCAGCGCTGACTATGAGACTGCTTGCCGGATCACTCGGGATTCCCTTTATTCCAATTCGGTTTTTAGGTGGTACCGGAGCCTTCCATTACTCTGCTGCAAAGCTGGCGAAAGACCCTTGGGGAGATAAAGAGGTCGTTCTGGTACCTGCTCTAAATCCAGATGTCGGTTTAATACATGTCCACCAGTGTGACATTTACGGCAATGCACGAATATTTGGACCGAGTGTTTCGCCTTTAGAAATTGCTACTGCATCGAAGAAAGTAATTATCTCGACCGAGGAAATAATTGATACCGAATACATACGGCGTGATCCCGGACGTACATCGATTCCATATTACCTGGTAGACGCTGTGGTCGAAGCGCCGTTCGGGTCTCACCCAGGAGAAGTAGCCGGTGTTTATGCCAGCGATCCAGAATCGATTTTCGAGATGTTCCGCGTCGCCGGCGATGTAACCGGGAAACAGATGGAACAATTCCTGGAAAAAACTGTCTACAGCGTAGCTAATCATAAAGAATACCTCGAGAAGAGGGTTGGGTTGGAAAAGCTACTTGCGTTAAAGCGTAGAGCTACCATTAAACAGGGTTATTCATAATAATGGGAAGGTGTGTGCTATGACCAGAGCAACGACGTTTACAGAGTCTGAAGCAAGTTGCTGTGTTACCGCCAGGATAATTAAAGAGGACTGGGATAAGAGTTACTGGGTGGGTGGTGGTGGCACTCCGCTCATTTCAGCTCTTATGGCACAAAAATTATACGTCCCTAATCTCACCATAGCACTTGAAGATGGAGTGATCGCTCCTCAGCCTGATATCCCCCTCGACCCGTTGATGGTATTTGTAAGCGCAAAAGCGAATTACCGCGCGGTTGCCTGGACGACGATGAATACAGTATGCAGCCATGCATCACTTGGATTGTACGACTATGGTATTCTTCTGACTTTGCAGACTGATGCATACGGAAATATTAACAGCTCTTTCCTGGGAGGCGACTTCTATCATCCGGCGAGACGTTTTGGTGGAGCAGGCGGCGCCAATGAAATAGCCTCAATGTGCTGGCGCACCATCCTGCATTGCACCCAGGAGAAACGCAAGTTTGTAAAAAAGATGGACTTCATTACCTCACCGGGTTATCTAGATGGTTCTCCAAACGCCCGTGAGAAAGCTGGACTGCCCGCCAATACAGGACCGTTCCGTGTGGTGACGCCTGAAGCTGTCTTTGGATTTGATGAAAAAACACGGTATATGAAGCTGCTAGCAATTGCTGAATGGGTAGAAGTCAAAGATGTGCTGGAGAAAATGGACTTCGAACCTCTGATCGCTTCTAAAGTAGATAGATTGGAGCCACCTACTGAGGAAGAACTCCAGGTGTTACGGGTTAATGTCGATCCCGGTGGTGGAACAATCGGGGAAGGGAAATGGATCAACCTTTAATCTACTGCGAGTGATTTTTATCTAAAAGGAGACAAGAACATGGCAATGACTGAACAGGAATTTAAAGAAATATTCCGTCCCGAACATGTACATATGGGAAAGATGAAAGTTGATGTAGTCAAGTGCTCGGGTTGCGAATTATGCGTGGACAATTGTCTTTTCCGGACCTGGGAGATGGGTGACGATAAGAAACCGCATTTTAGAGAGGACGTGCCATGCTTCAGCTGCTACAACTGCATGGTAGCCTGTCCCAAAGATGCTATCTCGATTGAACAGTCTTACCACGTGGACACAGGATTCTGGAAGACATTTCCGAATCCTCTACCGGCTGTACGACCGTTAGAGCCTTATTCTGCCGACGGGAAACCAGACCAATGGACCGAGGTGGAAAAAGCAATATTAACCAGGCGCAGCGTACGCAATTTCTCGAATAAACCTGTCCCTGAAACTCTGATTAGAAGGGTAATAGAAGCAGGGCGTTTTGCTCCCACCAGTGGTAACTGCCAGCCATTCCAGTTTGTTGTTGTCACCAAAAAAGCTCTTATTGACGAATTAAACGAGACTTCTTACAGAATCATTAACGGCATGTACAATGCTTACGTGAGCGAACAGGGCGTCAGAGCGATTGCCAAGGGATATGAAGCTGCACCCAATCCCGGAGGTTGGGATCCGCGCATCATTCAGGGTGGAGTCGGAGTCAGCGTCGTCAAGAAAGTGAATCCCGTGCTGCTAGGCGCGCCTGCCGTTATCTTGATTGCCGCCGACAGTCGTTCGATTGGCGGTCCACAAATTCAGGTGGGTATTTGTGGCGAAAACATGATTCTCGCTGCCAACTCTCTTGGCATCAAAGCTACATGGGTGGGCTTTGTTGCTTATTGTGGTGGAGTTCCATCGCTTATGGCAAAAGTCGGAATTCATCCACCATTCACTTTAGTCTCTTCTATTGTGCTTGGTTATCCGCGATTTAAACAGGAAGGTCTGGTAGCACGTGAGTTCCGCCCGATTACCTGGCACCGGGAAGGTTTAGATAATCCCGAAATTGAAGCATTCCCATCTGTTCCTGAGTACACTGGTAAGCGTGTCCGCACAACCGCTAAGTCGTAATTGCGTAGTCTCGGACCGTTGACGGAATAGGTAATGATCAAGCACGTGTTCATAGGTTTCCTTGATAAAATCGACAGTCTTGAAGCGGTCAGATGGTATTTCCGGTATCACAGTAAGGAAATCGTTCGATATGTCGGACCGTGGCTTCGCCGCTACGAGACGTTCAAGTCCTTCCCACCGCCTGCTGAAGCCAAACCTTTCGGAGCGGTTGGCGGTTTTATGACCGAGCTCTGGTATGAAAACGTCGGCGACTTTCTGGAAGCTGGAGCCGATTCAAAGGTATACACACCGCCACCAGGTGGTTGGGAAGCTGCCCTTGGCCCGGTGACAATTGTTCCCGCTGTTCCCACGAACGATTTTATAGGCAAGGAACCAGCGCCTGGAGATAAAGAATTTCTCCGCTGGATTCGTGTGATCAGATATCCTAAAAACGTGCCTGTGACGGATGGAGAAAAATGGTACCTGGAAGTCTTCTCGAAGGAAACGAATCAACAACCGGGGTTATTGAAGTACGTCAGTTTTAAACTCATGGACAAACCGCCGATACGGACTTCATGGCAGCGTGTTGAGGAACTTTGGTATGAAAATTTTGATTCGTGGCAAAAAGCGTTTATCGATTCTCATCTCCGTTACGCATCACCACCCTGGAGTAAAGAAGAACCATTTGTTGACATGGTAAGTGTTTTTATTAAAAACAGACCTGATGTCGATTTCTTAAGAGATAAACCTTTTATTCCTTAATTTCGTTGAAATGGTTCCAGTATATCTTGATCACCAGGTCTCTGAGTATTGCCAGTGAGTCCGCTAAATCGTTGAGTTCCTCATCTAAAAGAAATAAAACATTATTAAATTAAACAAATGATTTACCCGTTTTCCTGTCCATGTTAAAATAGTTTGTCAAGTCTACACGGAGGAACGTTATGAAAATATTCGATCTCAGCGTCACGATCGAGCCGAAAGAAAAAGTCCAGGCTTTTGGGGTAGATATTGAGTACCGGAGTCACGGTACTGGCGGTAGAGAGATGTTGCCTATCTTTAGTTGCACCGAGTCAGACCTGCCTGGGGGAATGGGTTGGACAGTCGAGCGACTGGTTATTGCCACCCATGATGGGACTCATGTTGACGCTCCCTGGCATTATGCACCGACATCAGGCGGGAAAAAAGCACGGACAATTGACGAATGCCCGATAGAATGGTTTTACGGCGATGGGGTTGTTTTAGATATGCTGCACAAGCCTAAGGGAAGTGCTATTACCGTCGATGATCTCAAGAAATCTTTGAAAAAAATCAAATATCACCTTAAACCCGGTGACATTGTATGCTTGCAGACCGGTGCTGATAAACACTGGGGAGAACGAGATTTTTGGGATTACGGATGTGGACTCGTTCGCGAATCTACGCTCTGGCTGGTTGAACAGGGTATCAAGGTCATTGGTACAGACGCGTGGGGACTGGATAGACCGTTTTACGCGATTCGAGAAGATTATATTAAGACCAAAGATAATAGCATTATCTGGTGTGCGCATTATGCCGGTATTGAGAAAGAATACTGCCAGATAGAAAAGCTGGCTAACCTCGATAAATTACCGCGGCCTTACGGATTTAAAATCGCTTGTTTCCCGATTAAAATCAGAGAAGCCAGCGGGGGTTGGACAAGGGTCACTGCAATTTTTGAGGATGAGTTAGATCTAATAAAACCAGTAAAGAGAAAAGTCAATAAGAAGATCTAGGAGGCTAGATTGGTTAAATTAATATATTGTCTTCGTCGATTGCCCAACCTTTCTCGCGAAGAATTTCAAAAATACTGGCGCGAAAATCACGGTCCATTGGTCCGGAGTGTCAAAGACACAATGCATCTACGTCGTTACGTTCAGTGTCATACTTTTTCTTTCGAATGGCTTGATTCGTCGCAGCGTTCGACAGGAAGAACTGAGCCGTTCGACGGTGTTGCTGAACTATGGTGGGACAACCTCGAAGATTTTTCCCCCGCCAGTCCTACCGAAGAGCGTACGAAAGTCAATGCGGCATTATATCAAGACGAAATCAAATTTATCGATATTCAGAAATCGCCTGTCTGGTTAACCGAAGAGCATCCTATTATCACTGATATTCCAGAAGTAGGTGAAGATGCAAAACCAGATAGTCGTATTAAATTCGTTTATGTATTACGACGGTTATCGCAACTTCCGTCGGAGAAATTCCACCATTACTGGTTGGAAAATCATGGTCCGCTGGTAAAGAGTTTCCATCCTTCAATGAAAGTGAGACGCTACGTCCAGAGCCATACAGCGTCCGATGATATCAATAGGTACATGCAGTTTGAAAGAAACCGGGTTGATTACTACGATGGAGTAGCAGAGTTATGGT
>CAYHBE010000111.1:0-5939 GCA_964354765.1 uncultured Dehalococcoidales bacterium
CTTTAACCTGTTCAGCGGTTACTGGCTTTTTTAATTCGACTACGAAATCGCATAACGAGACGGTTGGTGTTGGCACACGGAATGCCACGCCGTTAAGTTTACCCTTGAGTTCAGGTATTACTAATGCAATTGCTCGAGCGGCTCCGGTAGTGGTAGGTATAATATTAAACCCCGCTGCCCGGGCGCGGCGCAGGTCCTCATGGACGACGTCAAGTACCCGTTGGTCGTTGGTGTAAGCATGAATCGTGGAAAGGAGGCCGCGGTTTATACCGAAATTATCGTTCAGGACTTTGACCATCGGCGCTGCACAGTTAGTAGTGCAAGATGCGTTAGATATGACCTTGTGTTTTGAAGGATCGTATTTGTTTTCGTTGACACCCATTACTATGGTGATATCTTCATTTTTAGCCGGCGCCGAAATTATTACCTTTTTAGCTCCGCCCTGGAAATGAGCGGTAGCTTTGGCGGCATCGGTAAAAAATCCAGTTGATTCGATAACTATATCTACTCCCAGGTCCCGCCAGGCAATCTTTGCTGGATCTTTTTCAGCTAGGGCTGTAATTTTTTTCCCGTCAACCACGATTGCGGAGTCGTTGGCCACAACAGTACCCGGATATTTGCCGTAATTGCTGTCCCATTTCAAAAGGTGAGCATTGGTTTTTGTATTAGCGAGGTCATTGACTGCTACCACTTCCAGCTTGTCAGACTGGTATTTGTTAATAGTGCGTAGTGTCAGTCTACCAATTCGTCCGAAACCATTTATTCCAACTTTTACAGCCATGGTTCCTCCCTGTAATTTTATTCAATGATCCATCCACAGGATTAATTATCAATAAATAATCTTACTGTTTCAAGGAGTATCAATACTTAATTTTTCCCGATTATTTCGATTTCTACGGATTTATTAAAGAGAATACAATCCCGGTGATTCTCATGACTTATCGTTTCTTGTACAGCGCCGAAATACCCGCGAAACAAGCTTTCCTGCCCAGTTCTGACTCAATTTTTAACAAGCGGTTATACTTGGCAGTGCGCTCACTGCGGCAAGGAGCGCCGGTCTTAATAAGACCTGTACCCATCGCGACTGCAAGGTCGGCGATGGTTGTGTCCTCGGTCTCACCGCTGCGATGACTGATAACCGTCCGCCAGCCTGCATCATGTGCCATATTAATCGTATCTATGGTTTCCGTGAGGGTACCTATTTGGTTAACTTTAATAAGGATCGCGTTTGACGCTTTGGTTTTAATGCCCTGTTTGAGTCGTTTGACGTTAGTAACGTACAGGTCGTCACCGACCAGGTGTATTTTGTTGCCTAGTTTTTTATTTAGCAGTTTCCAGCCATCCCAATCATCTTCCGCCATACCATCCTCAATACTGGCTATAGGGTATTTGGCTGCCCATCTGGAGTAGAAATCGACCATCTGTGGAGAAGTGAGACTTTTCTTTTCTTTTGCCAGGATATACTTACCATCTTTATAAAATTCACTCGAAGCAGGATCCAGAGCAAGGAAACAATCTTTACCAGCTTTATAACCGGCTTTTTCTATGGCAATGAGGATAACTTCGATCGCGGCCTGGTTGGATGATAAAGAAGGTGCAAAACCACCTTCATCACCTATGTTTGTGTTCAAACCTTTATCTTTTAACACCTTTTTTAGCGCGTGATAAATCTCTGTGCCCATTCGCAGTGAGTCGGCGAAAGTCTTCGCACCGGCGGGAATGATCATAAACTCCTGCAAATCCGTTGAACCAGCGGCGTGCTTTCCTCCATTGAGGATATTAAGCATCGGCATCGGTAAAATGTAATCGCTGTCAGAGCGAAGGTAACGGTAGAGCGGCTTATTTGCATAATTTGCAGCTGCATGAGCCACTGCGAGAGAGACACCGAGCGTGGCATTAGCACCCAGTCGCGACTTATTGGGTGTGCCGTCAAGCTCAATGATTTTCTCGTCAACAGCTTGCTGGTCTTCAACCGGCATACCCATAATGGCTTTCGCTATCTCCGTGTTGACGTTTTTGACTGCTTTGAGGACACCCAGACCGTTGAAGCGCGATTTATCTCCGTCGCGTAATTCAACGGCTTCGTATTTACCCGTACTCGCGCCCGACGGCACAGATGCGGTTCCAGTAACACCGTCAGAAAGTGTGACTTCCACAGAAATAGTCGGATTGCCCCGTGAATCGAGGATTTCCCGGGCTTTTACACGGTCGATTGCTGCCATTACTTTTTCTCCGACAATCCCAATGCTTTTTGAACGGCTATAATTTTGCTCTTTTTGGCGGTCATTGAAATGACATAATTATATCACACGGAAATAGTTAACTCTAACGGTTTGACAATCACTAAAGCATCAAGCTACTATGAAATCGTTAACAATTTTGGTTATTGGAAGGGGTATTGCGGAGGAAAAATGAAAGTCGTCGCCATTGGGGGCAGTCCCAGGTTACAAGGGAATACTAACTTTTTGATCGACCAGGTTCTTGATCAACTAAAAGCGCATGGTGTCGATACCGAAAAGATTGTTCTTAATGAATATAAGATTGGACATTGTCAAGCGCACCTCGATTGCGCCTCGTTTCCAGAATGCAAACAGAAAGATGACGCTTCCTGGATACTGGATAAATTCAGCGAAGCAGACGGCTTGATTATCGCCAGCCCGGTTTATTTCGGAAGTATTTCCGCCCAGATAAAAACCTTTATGGATAGAAGTTTTTTCCTTTATATGCATGGGAGGAGACCCCGCCCACGATGCGCTGGATTGATCGCCATCGCCGGGCGCGGCGGCGTGGATGAAACAATCAAAGAACTCAGGAAGTTCGTCAGAGCGCCCGATATCAAAGTGTTTACCCTTACAGGTTATTCCGGCCGTCCAGACGCCGACCCAAAAAATCAGGCTGAATTGATTAAACAAGCCAGGGAAATGGGGCGGCAAATGGCGGAAGTACTGGTGGGGTAATTAATGTCCTGGATCTTGTCACCCTGATCCCGATGCTAATCGGGAGAAGGGTCTCAGGGTGGGGAATACCCCCTCTCTTCTAATTGTCATTCCCAGCGCAAGCCTTGTCCCGTACCCTGATGCGGGAGGGGAATCCATGTTAAAATTACACCCCCCTTCTGCTTGTCATCCTGATCCCGATGCCAGTCGGGAGAAGGATCTCAGGGTGGGGTGAACCGTTCGCCGCCGCCTACCCCCCCCAGAGATTCTTAATTTTATTCAGAATGACAAAAAGTGCCTTAGTGACAAACATCCCTTGACTTATATAGAACATTTGTACTAATATGTCGCGTATGAGCTTTCAGCGAACAGAATCAGTAGATTTCGTAAGTCAAAGCTAAACGCTGATAGCTGACGACTGATAGCTTATTGATTTGCGGTGCTTTATGAGTCTGCGGAACGAAAATTCAAATACATTCGATTTAACCCCCGAGTACTGCCAGTACAACGATACCGGTTGTGAATTCAGCGGGACCTGTTTGAATTGTCCGCTGCCGGTCTGTATTTTCGATGAACCAGGCGGAAAGCGGCGTTTTGTCAAGCATAACCGCGCCGTGGAAATGGCGCAGTTGTATAACGAAGTAGGTAAAAGTGTCAGAGAGCTGGCAGTTATTTTCGGGGTTAGCACCCGAACCATACAGAGGGTGTTGAAGTCCGTGAGGAATAATAATTGATTTTCTATAATTGCCAGCACTTCGGAGATCTTGGTGTACACATAAGCGGAAAATAATAGGGAAAAAGGTAGAAAATGACTGATGACTTCAAACCGTCAGATTTAATCCGTCGGGATAGCAATCGACTGCGGCGTTATCAAGAGCAGCTTGATATTTACCAGGGAACCCAGTGGCAGGGACATGAACGGCTTGGCGAAAAGCGGCTCACTTTTAATTATGCCCGGGTTATTATCGATAAATTGACCTCTTACTTGATGTCCGGTGCCAAGATCGTCGTCGACCCGTTAGACAATTCACCCGAAGCCATGCAAAAAGCACGCTACGCTGAGCTATCGCTGCACAATGTGTCGGAAGCTAATGCACTTGAGCAGCTTGACTCTGAAACAGAGGTGGACTGCGCCGTTCTTGGTGATGCTGCATATAAGGTGGTGTGGGATGCCGCCCAACGTAACGTGCATGTTTCTGCCCCTGATATTCAGGGATTGTTTCTGTGGACTCGCGCCGACGACATTAACAGCGTCTGGCGCATTACTTCGCGGTATAGTATCGATAACGAATCTGCAAAGTCTTTGTATGGATTCAAATCCAGGGGTAAATCAACAAATATCATCGAGCTCTGGACGGCTCAGGATTTTCAACTCTGGCTCGACGACACGTTGCTCGAACAAAAACCAAATCCTTACGGCTATATTCCTTTTATTGTTTTCCCTAACCTGCGAGAACCCAAGCAGCTTTGGGGGATCTCCGACCTAACACAAATCATTGAACCGCAGCGTGAGTTCAACCGGGCGATGTCGCAGTTATCACGTATTCTCGAACTTTCCGGAAATCCAATCGCGGTACTGGAAAATGTCGAAGCGTCCGAAGATATTGCGGTTAAACCTGGTGCAGTTTGGAATATCCCCGAAGACGCCAAAGCATATTTACTTGATTTACTTCAGGGCGGCGGCGTTCAGCTTCATATCGACTATATTAACTTGCTTTACAGGACTCTGCACGATATTTCAGAATCGCCGCGCGCAGCCTTCGGTGGCACGGAAAAAGACTTATCCGGCGTAGCGCTTGAGATCGAGCTTCAGCCGCTTTTACAAAAAGTGATGAGGAAACGGGCTATCAGATCGGTCGTCTACTCTCGGCGGGCAAAAATGATTTTGAATTTGCTCGAAAAATATCAGGGTAAAGATTTTGGCAGTTGTCACGTGAGAATGGTATGGGGACCTGCTCTGCCGCGGGACACCGCCCGGATTGTTGCCAGCGAGCAGGTTATGGTACAGGGCGGTATTCATTCACGACGCACCGCCATGGATGAACTCGGCGTCAAAGACCCGGAGCAGGAGTTCGCACGCTGGCTCGAAGAAAGAGAGACAATTTTAAATATGAACCGCAAAGTAAATTCTCGGCAGACCCGCGGTCAAGTGAGAGTGAGAAATATTGAAAATGCGGAACCTGTCGAGGATTAGAAGAAGAACAATCGAAAGGAATAAAACATGGAAGAAACTACCAACAAGAGCAATTCTGCAATGGACACCGATGAAGTTGTCAGCTTGAGGGAACAGATTGTCGGACTGGAAAAGCAGCTCGGAGAACGTAAAGAGGAACTGAACACAGCGAGACAATCTGCAGAAGAATTAAACAAGAGACTCGTGGCAACAAGCACAGCCCTCACCGAAGCTGTGGCTGGTTACAGGAAGCTGATCCTGGAAACTAATTCGGATGTTACTGAAGACCTGATCACCGGTGAGAGTATTCAGGCAATCAGTGCCTCGCTCTCAAAAGCGAAAAATCTTATCGAAAAACTCAGGCAGAAGTTAGAAAAAGACGTTGCCCATTCTCGGATTCCCATTGGATCCCCTGGCAGGCAGAACCCCGACCTTTCAGGAATGTCACCCAGAGAAAAAATACATTTTGCAATCGGAGGGAAAAAATAAATGGCATTGACACTAGCGGAAGCATCGAAACTATCGAATGATTTCTTACTGCAGGGCATCATCGAGACAATTGTCAAGGAATCTCCTGTCCTGCAGGCATTACCATTCATTGAGATCACGGGAAATGGGCTGACGTATAATTAGGTTGTAGTTTTTGACAATCTATTGACTCAATCGGAAAAACAGACTTAACTTCAATCCTATCTGTGAACACAATGACCTTTATCTGCAGCAACTTCAGAATCTCTATTCTAGTCGCCGGGAAGTAAAAAATCTCTGTGAGCTCTTTATCTTCAAAACCGATAATTCTTAACACCGCTAGATGAGGTTTATCTACCAAT
>CAYHBE010000112.1:0-5921 GCA_964354765.1 uncultured Dehalococcoidales bacterium
CCGCGCGCCACGCACTCGACGGGTAATCTATCCAGTTTTCTGACAACCATACTACGACCGGCCAAATATTGGGGATATACGAAGCGTTTTTTTATCGGCAGGTATTTATCGAGGATTTTTACGTCATTAACTACTTCAACAACATGATTCTGAATTATGTGCTTCGTTTGTTCGAACCAGTAGGCAGAAATCTGGTTTAAAATTTTCCCTTTATCAGGAATCCCGCATGGCAAGACGACGTCAAACGCAGAAAGACGGTCGGTAGCAATAATCAGCAGGTATTTACCGAGGTCATAAGTATCCCGAACTTTGCCGCGCACAAATAAAGGCAGAGGCAAATCTGTTGTCAACTGCATCTTAGTTTCTCCTTTCAATCGTTTTATTGTTTTATCTACAGTCGAAATAAGCTCCCCCAGACGCTCCGACTTCTTGACAAGCAGTTCGCGTTGTGACTTCAAGGCTTCAATTACTTTATAGTCCGGCATTGATATTATTTTTCCGATCTCACCGAGGCTGAAACCAAGCTCTCGAAAAAACATAATCTGCCGAAGCCGGATAACAGAGTCTTCGTCATAGTAACGATAACCGTTCTCCCGCCGATATCTTGGCTTGAGAAGCCCCAATTTATCGTAGTGATGCAGCATTCGGACACTAACTCCGGCTAGCGATGCTAATTTTTTTACCGTGTAAATCGTCATAATATAAATATAAACTATGACGTTATGGTAGAGTCAAGATTTTTTTGAAAATGTTTTAACGGTCACCCAGCATCGACTTCAGTGTCAAACACGAATCCCGACCTTGTCGGGATGTGGCAATCTACTGCAACTAAATTGTTTATGTACACCGACATTGTCCTTCTCTAAATATATCCTTTGCGGATGCTTGAGATTACCACATCGCTCCGCTCCTCGTAATGGTTCCAAATATAGTTGTTACTTTTAAACCCTGGCTTTAACTCCCTGTTCAAGTTCAGGTAGCAGGGACAAGCTTTGACCTTTAACTTTTGACTTAATATTCATGGGAATAAAAAGTCCAGTATTATGTCGATATCGTAAGATGCGACTCCAGACTGAATGGGACGCCCTTCTAAACTTGATTCAAAAATATCTGCATCCTGGTGAATTTGCCCGATAACGCGAATGTTGCGTTTTTCCAAGTATTCTGTCAATCGCTTCGCGATGGAATCAGTAGTAATCTTGTTTAGTACCGCCCAGACATCAGCAATATCAATTTGCCCCGCTAGTTCATGTATTTTTTCAGCTACTTCGAGCGAATCGAGGGATGGTTCTACAACCACCAGCACACAATCGATACTCGTCTCCACCCCCCGCCCAAAGTGTTCCACCCCTGCTTCCATATCCACCAGCGCCACCTCGTCCGGAGCCAGGCGCAGTCGTTTTAAAAACGAACGGCTCACAATGCCCATCGGACAAGCACAGCCTTCCAGCGCCATGAGAATTTTACCGATGTTAATAAGTCGGATACCGTCTCTCTCAAGGATATACTGCGGTGGGATGTCAACAAGCTGAAGTTCCTTCTGAATGAGATCAACTTGCATCTCCGGAGTTCCGGAACGAATAGCCTCTTCCAGCATCCCCTCGAGCTTTTTCTTACCGCCCAGCAGTTCGACTAGAGGTTCAGGTGGTTTTTTAAAACCGAGCATCCGGAACAAACCTGTGTTGGATTCGTCGGAATCGATTACCAGCACCCGCCGGCTGCGTCGTCTCAAGCCGTCAGCGAGCAACCTGACAATGACACTCTTGCCGCTCCCACCTTTACCGCAAATAGCAATTTTCTGCATTAATTTATAGTATCATAAGACAGCTTTTAGCTAATAGCACACAGCTCTCATCCATTTATCATTCTGAAGCAGTGAAGCTTGTCACGTGCTTGATGCAGGAAATCTCGGGGATTGTCGCTCGCTCACCACACCTTCAGTCTTCTTGGATGCCTGCGTACAAGGATTATTGGTCCCACAATCAAGAATGACCGGTATAAATTTTCCAGAACATCATTGGCGCCGTTCATAGCGCCGGTCACCACAATTTCAGCAACCCGATTAATATATTCGTCAAAAGTTGAAAAAGTCTTCGCATATCCGACTTTAAATGCATGACGATAGATGTTATCCTTGCTGTATTCCACATTAATATTCTGTTTAAGTGCCTGTTTCAGATCATCGGAAAGAGCATACGGCTCGGCATAACGCGCGTAAGCTCTCAACTGTGGTAATGGCAATTCCAACAAAAAGGAATGAATAATATCGTCGAAGGCGTCATCGGCGCCATTCTCCGCACCCACCGCCATCATATCCGCGATCTTCTCTAAAAATTGTCCACAGCCGCTAAATCGCTCTTTGTAACCACGTTCATAAATATAAGTAATACTGCTATGTTTTAGTAATTCACATTTTACTAGAGAGGGAACGTTTTCGCGGATAACTTGCTTGTAACCTTCAGGCCAGAAAGTCTCGGCGGCAGAATCTTCGTCTTCGGTATCAGGCATGAAATGCATTGTGCTTCTCCTCAATAACCACCCCACCAAAAAATTCTAAGTACCAAACAATATCGAAAATATAACACTTAAAAATCAAAATTATTTCGAGTTTATGATTTATTTATCTACGGGTTTCCCTTTACGTGAATGATCTGTCCTGTAACAAAAGCGGCGTCATCACTGGCTAAAAACTGAACAACTCCCGCCACATCTTCTGGAGTTCCCATTCGCCGTAGTGCAACGCGGACACTAGCAAACTTGCGGAAATCGTCGACATACATCCCTTCTTCTTTGGCAATGTTGCGGAGCAGTTCTGTGTCTATATAGTCGGGAGCAACAGTGTTCACGGTAATATTAAATGGACCCAATTCCAGCGCCAGGGCTTTGGTGAAGCCGTCAATAGCGCCATTAGCAGCGGCATAGGCTGTCTGTTTATTCTCACCCAGGCTTGCGGGAACAGACGACGAGACGTTGATTATTCGACCGTATTTTTGCGCTACCATGTACTTTTGAGCAAAGTGAGCGCAATTAAAACATCCTTTGAGCTGTACAGAGACCGCCGAGTCCCATTCTTTTTCAGTCATCTTGTGAATAGGTATGTCATGCCGGACACCGGCGTTGTTGATGAGGATATGGACCGAACCCCACTTCTTTTCTACTTCTGTAAACATCTGGTCGACGTCAGACCAGTTACCTACGTCTACCTTAAATGCTACAGCTTCATGCCGTGTTTTTCTCAGCTTTTCCGCAAGGTTTTCAGCGTAAGCGCTCTCGATATCGCATATCGCGACCTTAGCGCCTTCATCGGCAAGGCGTGTCGCGATTGCCTTGCCGATACCGCGGCCTGCGCCGGTGACTATAGCGACTTTATTTTCAAGCTTCACACGATTTCCTCGTCAACTTGAAGCTTTAAAGTTTGTGCATTGTGAATTCGCAGAAACCTTCCTTAGCCGTGGTTGCCGGCTGGTCAATGAGCACATCGATGTTTGTTTGTTTCTGGGCAACAGCCAGGGCAGATAGACAGTAGTCCTTACAGGTCATCAACTTTGAAAAGTCTTCTCCAGCTTTTTCCCCGATTTTCTTGTAGAGCGCGCATTTGGGAATACGGTAGGATAGTTCCTCCATGTTATTCAAAGTGACTGGTACTTTCAAAAAGTCCTGTGTCGCCAGGTATGCTATCTCTACATATCGTTGGAGGACGTGGGGGAAAATCATGAATTGCTTACCCTGTCGGTCAACCGTCTCCAATACAATTTCAATAGTGCGGTCGAAGTATTCGTCTCCCAGTTGGATTGTCTTCCGCATCCATTTCTCACCCATGTCTTTAAAAAAGGTTTCGGCGGTTTTTTGAGCTTCAGCTTTGCTTTTCCCTTTTATAGCTGCAGCGAGAGCGTCCGATACTTTATCAGGATCGAAATCCTTCCGTATCATCTGGACCATATCTTCGTTCAGGTCGAAAGAATATGGTTTGGGGGCAATAAAAACCGGATATGGTTGTTTTTTTAATTCAGCGAAATAATCTGACATTTCTTTCCTCCTTGTATTGGCCAGTCGAAATACTTGTACTGAGCTAATCGAAGTACTATTCCTTATCGCCCCACTGAACGCCCTTAGTTTCAACTTTGGAACGTTGCTGCTTTGGAACTTCAATCTTAATAGCGTTCACCGGACAGACATCGATACATATATTACATACCGTGCATTTATCTCGACGAGGTGCACGAAGAACATAATTCCCGTCTATTCTAGGGTCCATTTCCACCAGCCTTTTTTCTTTGGACATCACGCGGGCAACGTTGAAAACTGCCATCGGACAAGCCTGTAAACATTTTTTACATAGAAAAGGTACCGTGCATTTGGTCAGGTCGATACTAATTTTGGGGAATTTTCTTCCCATTGGTAATGAGTATGTCATCTCCAGACCTCCGCGACAGATGGAACGCTGGTACGTTCCAACAGAGTAATGGCGTCTCGGGGACAACCAGTTTGGCACAGCCCGCAGCCGAAACATTTGAATACGTCGATGTTGGCTTTTTCATTGGTAACCTCAAACTTCAAAGCACCCCACTGGCATCTCTGAGCGCAGATACCACACCCGTTGCACTTGTTATAATCGACCATTGCAACATAGTGCCCTTTTATCGGTCCGAGACCGAAATCGACCGCACTCCTGATTGCGCCGCAGTCAGGGTAATCACACTGGCAGAATCCACCGATATACGGCGCACCAAAAAGCATCAGGATATGGACAAAGCCGCGCCGGTCCATCTCATGGTTCCACTCTTTGGCTTCGTCGATGTTGACGAATTTGACACCGCCCTTATATCTTTCGGGCCAGCGCTCCCATTTGAGCATGCCCACGCCCATACCCATGCAGGTGTACTCAAGCTCATTCCGCTCGTCGATTGCCCGAGCATCCTTTCGGCAAATGCACGCAATCAACCCAATCGGCGAACACAGTTCAAGTACTCTATCTGCATCCGCCAGAGGTACTACCTGGCTGCCCTGTCCTCTTGCTATCAATGCCTTCTGAATTTTGTCGTACGTAGCATAGTCATCGTTTTCGATTGCAGTCAAGAGGTCCATGGTAGACGGACCACTGCGGGCACCTGTTTCAAGACCGGCTTCAGCACCCGCGAAGCCCTGTCCGGGAGCGCGCAGCTTATACATGTTGCGGGCATAATTGGTTGGGTTCAGGTACCATAAACCGTTACCTTGTTTAGGATCACCGAATTGTTCACATAAAAAACACATATCTTCCTCCTGATTCCGAGATTATAACAGTCTCATTGCTGTTTCATAGCATAGCTGCCCGCGTTCAAAAACGCAGTTGGCGCACATGCGACAGTTGAGGCAGCGGCTAGCTTCTTCAACTGCCTGCCATTGCGTATATCCCAGATTTACCTCCTTGTTAGTTTTTATCGCCTGTCGGGTGGATAGCTTTGGTATTTCCCAGCGTTCACGGCTCACAAAGTAACTGGGTACGTCTTCGGGTTTAATATAAATAATGCCGTGGTCATTCTTGCGGAAAATCATCGGTTGTCCAATGAGATACTGATCAATAGCAAGCGCCGCTTTCCGTCCTGCCGCCATCGATTCGGTTACAGTTCTACCATTACCGGCTGCATCACCAGCGGCGAAGAGTCCCTTAATACCAGTTTCACCGGTGTCCGGATTAACATTTATCACTCCGCGACCGTTGATATTGACGCCTGGTAAAGTTTCACGCTCCATCGCTTGCCCGATGGCAACGATAACTGCGTTCGTATCCACCACGAATTCGCTATTTTTCCCATCAGCTAGCGTCCACGAGATTCTACCATCACTGTCTAATGCAGTCGATGTGACCCTCTTGAATTTAATTCCGTTTACCCGCGAGCCGTTAGTCGTAAATTCTTGTGGAGCCAGTGCAGCATGAATAT
>CAYHBE010000113.1:0-5854 GCA_964354765.1 uncultured Dehalococcoidales bacterium
ATCGATGAACTATAACGCCTTCTACCGGCCGCCGGTTGTGCTGGTAAAGGACGGGAAAGCACGACTTATTCGTCGTCGTGAAACACTCGAGGATATTACCGCGTGCGATATCTTAGCAAATACTAAACACTAAATGCTAAGTCCTAAACAAATCCAAACAGTTGAAATATTTAATAATTCCATTACAGCGGAGGTTGATAGATC
The DNA here is from genome assembly GCA_964354765.1 of uncultured Dehalococcoidales bacterium. Lineage (GTDB taxonomy): Bacteria > Chloroflexota > Dehalococcoidia > Dehalococcoidales > Fen-1064 > JAURWL01. The sequence continues at coordinate 205 of CAYHBE010000113.1, forward strand.
AAACAAAGTAAGAGGAGTTTAAAAAAGTAGCCTGCTTGCCTGATAATCATTTAAGTCAAAACAACAACTTATATCTTAACCGTTTATAATTTAGAGTTTAGAACTTAGAGTTCAGGTCTTATCCATTTATGTGGAACATCATCGATCATGAAATAGCTGTTTCCTTCCTGAAACGTAGCCTTGAAAAAGGGACTATTGCCCACGCCTATCTGTTTGCGGGACCGGCTCATATTGGAAAGATGACGCTGGCGATAAACCTGGCACAAGCTCTTAACTGTTCCTCGGTGGAACGCCCGTGTGGCGTTTGTGATTCCTGTCTGAGAATCGCTGCTGGTAAACATGCCGATCTCCAGACCATCAAGCTTGAGCAGGGAAGTGAATCAGGTGAATCTGCAAGTAAGACGCGTATCAGCGTAGAGCAGGTCGACCAGATACTACATTCCGTTAATCTGCCGCCTTTCGAAGGTAAATATAAAGTATTTATTATTGACGGGCTCGAATTCCTTTCGATTGCGGCTGCAAACCGGTTGTTAAAAACGCTCGAAGAGCCTATCGGCAGTGTCGTTTTTATTCTTCTCACCACGAATGAAGCAATGGTCCCAGCGACAGTTATCTCGCGCTGCCAGAGGATTGAACTTTTCCCCGTGGCAACTTCACTCATTGAAAAAGAGCTTATCACGCATTGGGCTGTTGAACCGGAAAAAGCGAAGCTGCTCTCCCGACTTTCTGCCGGGTGCCCGGGTTGGGCGGTTACAATGTCGCGCGACACCCAGTTGTTACAACAGCGAAATGACCGGCTGGAAGAATGGATTGAGATCATGGACGCGGATTTCGACTTTCGTTTTACTTTTGTAGCCAAAATGACCGAGCGTTATGCTCAGAACCGCGACATTGTGCAACAAAAACTTGCCTTGCTCAGAGACTGGTGGCGTGATGTGCTCCTTGTTAAATCAGGGAATAATGAAGCTGTCACCAATATCGACCGTAAAGATATGCTGCAGAAATTCGCAGATACCTGCAATTTGACGCAAATCCGCCAATTTATTGGCTCGGTTGAATCGACGATTACCCAGCTTCGCCAGAATGTAAATCCTCAACTCGCATTGGAAGTGTTAATGCTTAATATCCCTGAACGTGGTAAAGTAAAGAGGGAGAATCCTTAATTGGCCTTTTATGGATGAAGTAAACAATAATAATCAGAATATTGTAGATAACCAACCAACTACCTCACCGTCTACAGAGTCGCCAAAATTCGTCAAGATTATCGGGATCCGATTTAAAAGAGCCGGACGTATTTACTATTTCGATCCAAAAGAACTTGAACTCAGCCTGAATGATTTTGTCGTTGTAGAGACTGCTCGCGGCATCGAAGCTGGACGGGTAGTGCTTTTACCCAAACAGATCCTCGCAAGTGAAGTCGAAATGCCGTTAAAACCTGTTACCCGCAAGGCTGAGCAATCAGAAGCAACGCGTTCAGAAGAGATGGAAAAGAAAGAACATGAGGCACTAGTCGAGTGCGGAAAGGTAGTTGCTCGTCTTGGCTTGCCTATGAAACTCCTCTCTGCGGAATACAGCCTGGATGGCAATCATATCACATTTTTCTTCAGCGCCGCGGAGCGGGTCGACTTTAGAGAACTGGTACGTGAGCTTGCCAGCCGCTTCAGGGTAAGAGTTGAACTGCGGCAAGTTGGAGCACGCGACGAGACCAAGATAATGGGTGGGTATGGCCGCTGCGGCAGGCCGCTGTGCTGTGTCTCCTGGTTGAGTGAATTCCAACCGATTTCAATCAAAATGGCGAAAGAGCAGGGCTTACCATTAAACCCGATGAAAATTTCTGGCGTCTGCGGCCGCCTTCTATGTTGTCTTTCATACGAAAACCTTTTCTATCGCGATATGCGCGGTAAGCTTCCGAGGGAAGGACAACCTGTAACTACACCGATGGGTCCAGCGCGCGTTGTGGGCAGCAATCCCCTCAAAGAAACTGTTATTGTCGAACTCGAGACCCAGGTTACGGTTGAGTTACCCCTCGATGGTATCACAATTGTGGGTCCGCCCGTAGCTGAGAAGAATTCAAACAATAACACCAAAGAGACGGACGAGTTAGAGGGCTAGGAAAACACATAGTTTTCCAGGGTTATTTTCTGAGGAGTGGCGTCTTCTGGTAGTCTCTACTATCAGTGCGGGAAGTACCTTTCCCATTCACGGCGGGACTGCACATATTGCGAAGGAATATAAGAGTAGCGGCTGACGCGGGGCGGGGCTGGGATATGTCGCAATTTCATTCCAGCTTCCTCAGGGGTCCTTCCAGCTTTCTTCCGATTGCAGGATACGCAGGCACTAACCACGTTCTCCCATGTATGCTGACCTCCCCTGAACCGGGGAATGACATGGTCGAGTGTAAGCTGCCGCGTCTGTTTACCGCAATATTGACATGTATGGTTATCGCGGGCGAATATTTCCATACGGGTAAGCTTACGATTGACGTGAAAAGGACGTTTTACCAGATAAGGCAAACGGATTACCGATGGGATAGGAAACGTACGCTCGGCAGTATGAATGTAACCGATGCCATCTTCCAACATCTCGGCTTTGGACTGGTAGATCAGAATAATAGCCCTGCGAACGTGGCAGATATTTAGCGGCTCATAGTTTTGATTTAAGACCAGGACTGGATGGTTAATCATTATGGGCGTGACTCCACGGGATTTCAGCATATTTTAACTCAGAATACAGAGTGATGCAAATTTGCTGCCATCTCCATATGTCTCATGTTATTATGTAAACTAGCAAGGTGCACTGGAGATGAATCGGATTTTTGTACGAGTCCTTTTACATAAGCTATAATTGGTACACATTTACGAAATATCTATCCTCAGGTAATTGTATTTATGCCTGCTCTCTATGTGGTCGCAACACCCATTGGCAACCTTTCCGATATTACCTTAAGGGCTTTAAAAACCCTTAAGGAAGTGAGCCTTATTGCCACCGAAGATACGCGCAAGACTCGGCGCTTGTTGACAGCCTATAACATAGAGACTCCTATGACAAGTTATTATGAGCATAATAAGTTGACCAAACTAGGTTATATCATAGAGCAAATATCAAAAGGCGATGTTGCTCTCGTTTCCGAAGCCGGTATACCGGGAATTTCTGATCCTGGTTATGAACTCATAAAGGAGGCAATCCGGCAGCGAATCACCGTTGTTCCTATCCCAGGTGTTTCGGCGCTGACAACGGCGCTGGTTGTCTCCGGGTTGCCGACCGACCGTTTTGTTTTTCTCGGATTTTTGCCAGCGCGTGCACAGGCTCGACGAAGATTATTAAAAGATGCCGCCAATGATAAAAGTACTCTTATTGTATATGAGGCTCCGCATCGTTTACTCGCTTCGCTGGCAGATATATTGAAAGAATTGGGGAACCGTCGTATCGCCGTCTGCCGTGAATTGACTAAATTACATGAAGAAATATTCCGGGGAAATGTTGGTGAGGCGATTGCCCACTTTGACATCCCGCGTGGCGAATACACTCTCGTCATAGAAGGGGCTCTAGATAAACTTGTAACAGTTTCTGCTCATAACATAGAGTTGATGGTTCGTAAACTACGCAGCTCTGGAGTTAAAGCAAAGGAAGCAGTTACAATTCTGGTCGAGCAAACAGGATTATCGCGCAAAGAGTTATATCGAATCTGGCTCAAGCAAAAATGAGTGTAATAGTGTATAGTAATATTTGAAATAAGATTCAATTTGGAGGATGTTGGTGCGTATTGGGACGATATCTCAGGGAAAAATAAAGTGTGATAAATGCAGGCAAACAGTCGTTTATGCTGATCGCTATTTAATCGTTAAAGAGAAAAACGGGGTTGAGGATGAAGAAAATGGCGAAGTCAAGCGATACTGCGTAAAATGTGCCACCGAAAAAGGGTACGTGCAAACCAGGCAAGAAAAAGGAGAACGGATTTTGACCTTTTTCCAGGCAGCTGAAAAGGGATTGGAACCAGTAGAACCTGTAGAACCGGCGGAATCTGTAGAGCCAGCAGTGTCACAAGCAGAAAAAGTAGAAGGTGCGGAAGAAGACGAAGATAATGGGTGATAGAATTCTGGTGTGCGTAGCCTGGCCTTATGCTAACGGCTCACTGCACCTGGGTCATGTCGTAGGATCGCATCTGCCAGGCGACATATTCGCGCGTTACCACCGGGCCAAAGGTAATGAGGTGTTGATGGTTTCCGGCTCGGATATGCACGGCACACCGATAACAATAAAAGCAGAACAGGAAGGGAAAACTCCGGCTGAGGTCGCTCATTTTTACCATTCGGAAGATGTCGACGTTTTGAAGCGGCTTGGAATCACCTATGATTTATTTACGCACACAGAAACAGCCAATCACGCGCAGGTAGTCCAGGAAATCTTTCTTACACTTTTAGAAAAAGGTTACATATATCGAGATACCGTCTCACAGGCATATTGTCCGAAATGCCAGCGTTTTCTTCCCGACCGCTATGTAGAAGGCACATGCCCGTACTGTAAATTTACCGGAGCTCGAGGCGACCAATGTGAAAACTGCGGTAAACCACTTAATGCGCCGGAGTTGATCAGCCCCAGATGTCGAGTTTGTGGTACGACGCCTGAATACAGAGATACCGAGCATTTTTTCTTAAAACTCAGCACTTTTAATGACCAGCTCCTGCAATGGGTAAAAAAACAAATTCACTGGCGTCCCAACGTCATGAATTTTACTACTCGTTACCTCGAAGATGGACTAAGAGACCGAGCCATCACGCGTGATTTAGAATGGGGTATACCTGTCCCTGTTAAAGGCTTTGAACATAAGCGGATCTACGTTTGGTTCGATGCAGTAATAGGATACCTATCCGCGAGCAAAGAGTGGGCTTTGTCAGTGGGGAATCCCGAAAAATGGCGCGACTTCTGGCAGAATGACTGCCGCTCTTATTATTTCATTGGCAAGGATAACATTGCTTTCCACACGATTATCTGGCCTGCGGAACTGATGGGTTACGGCGGTTTGAATTTACCCTATGATGTCCCTGCCAATGAGTTCTTAACGATGGAGGCAAAAAAAGCATCTAAAAGTCGTAACTGGGCGGTCTGGCTGCCGGACTACTTGAACAGCTATGCACCCGACCCACTACGTTATTTCCTTTCCATCAACATGCCTGAAACCAGCGATACAGACTTCTCCTGGCAGGAGTATGTAAGACGTAACAATGACGAGCTCGTTGCTACCTACGGTAACCTGGTGCATCGCGTGCTGACCTTTACGTACCGGAATTTCGACGGTAAGGTTCCGGTTGGCACGGAGGCAGATGCAGCAAGCAAACAGCTTAAGGTAATGACTGATGTTATATTCAAAGAAGTTGATACATTAATTGCCGCCTGCAGTTTTAAGCAAGCAATAAAACGGGCGATGGACCTCGCGCACGAGGCCAATCGCTATCTCGATGACAAGGCACCCTGGAAAGCCTTCAAGACAAATAAACAGGATGCTGCCAATTCATTGTTTACAGTGATAAGAGTCATTTCAGCTCTTAAAACAATGCTTTATCCATACCTGCCATTTAGCTCTCAAAAGCTGCATGAGTTCCTTGGATTCGACGGCAGCGTTGTGGACGTCGGGTGGCAAATACAAACTCCT
>CAYHBE010000114.1:0-5842 GCA_964354765.1 uncultured Dehalococcoidales bacterium
CATACAAAAATACCGTCTTACCATTCAGCAAAGATTTCTTTTTGAGACAGGCTCTATCCGCCAAGTTCCCGGATCTATCAGAAAAAAATGGGGCATTGAAATAGTACAAAAATAAGGGGCGAGTGTCAAGATATTATTTACCTAACTTTTATTAACTAAAGCTATCATTTCTTACCTATTGGATGGTTAAATATTATTAATTAAACTTAATTTAATGGAATTAAGCAAAAGAACTTATTGTTATTTTATCGAACACGCGATGACTAATCATAATGGCAACATCGAGAGCAAACCGGCATCATCACCTATCGCATTGCGATCTACAAAGCTGTTGTTTCTATTTTCCGTATTGAAATACTTCTTCAAGCAGCACGCCTAGCGCTTCTGCGATGCGGAAAGCCAGTTCTAGCGACGGCACATATTTTCCCTGCTCGACGGCGATAATTGTCTGCCGAGTGCAGCCGGCTTTTTCTGCCAGTTCCTGCTGGGTCATCTCGTTGCGGTCGAAGCGCAGCCTTCGTATTCGGTTCGTTATCTTAGGCATGGCGATTCAAGCTCCAGTAACCGATGAGGACACCTAGAGATTGGGCTAAGGTGCTGATAATGAGTATGGAGACAAATATCAGGTTCAGGTAAGCAATCGGTACCTGTCCCTGGTCATGATATATTTCAGTTAGAGATATTGTCCAGGCAACCAGTGTGAATATTATTGCCAGCCATTGTGTCCTTATTGACCGCAGCATAATGAGTCTATCGCGCTCATCGAGCTGTGCCGGTTTCCGTAGAGATATGTCCATGAGAATCAGGTTGATAAGAGGCACGCCAACAAACACAACGTACAAAAATAGCCGTGTGTTTTGATTGTTATCGAAAGCAGTAATGTCCCCCTGTGCTACGAGCACCGCGACCAGAATAATGGTGAGGACCAGTCCAATTATCAGGCTGTATAATGCTCTTTTCTGTAACAGCGCCATTTTCTTACCTCCTTTGATACATTAGTAACATTGATTATACATATAGTAAACTATTTTTTACTTTTTGTCAAGTGTATATTACATTTGAGATGAAAAAGAGCCCAAAAGTCACTGTAATTTATTCCTGCGACTGCTTCATCGCCGGGCTCTTCGTAGTGACGGTTTCTATTGATCCGTTTAAGTAACAACAGGCTAAAGTGACAGCCGATGCTGGTTTTTCCTGAGCCAGACTTTGTAGTCTTTATAATTGGGGATAATGGCTTTAACCACATTCCAGAAGCAAGACGAGTGGTTTTTCTCTCGAACGTGGACCAGTTCATGCACTACGACGTAGTCGATAACTGGAAGGGGTGCCATTACCAGGCGCAAGCTGAAACAGATATTACCGCTCGGGCTGCAGGAACCCCAGCGACGTTCAGCACCTGTTATTCGCAGATTTGAGTAGTCGATACCCATCCGTTTGGCATACAGCTTAATTCGCTCATTCAGGATACGGACAGCTTCTTTTTTATACCATTGACGGAATGCCTCGCGGGTATTTACTACACGAGTGCCGAGGATAAAGCGTGTACCGTCAAATGTCAGCGTTTTATCTGCTCTCTGCACATTAACGAGTTCATATTCTTGCCCGAGGTAAAGAAATTTCTCTCCGGGTAGGTATTTTCTTGGAGGCGATTTTAGAGAGATTTCCAATGCCTTTTGCTTGTGTTTGATAATCCATTGAGTATGCTTTTCGACGGTCTGTTGTATTAACCGAAGCGAAGCACGCAGCGGTGCTCTCACAACAAGGGTACCGTCGGGCATAATTATCATGCCGATAGTTCTGCGCCTGGAACGGACTAGTTTATCGATGGGAATCATAACAGATTATAGTTTACAGTAGAGAGGATTGCGTTCACTAATTTCTCTGGATCCCATCCCATATCCGGCACGGGACAAGGCTCGGAGGCTGGGATGACAAGAACGGGGAGCGATTGCCGAGCCTTGATGGACTCGCATCGCTGCTCGTTTCTAACTTCCGCCTGGTTTGACAAGCGGGATTTTAGCGGCACACTGCGGGCATTTTTCGGGCGCGTAGGTGACCGTAACCGCACGATGGCAACTGTATAGAGGCACTCCGAAGTCGATTCCTTTCTCTGAACGGTCGATGAGGACGCCTGCACCTACAACGATCCCGTCCCGTTCTTTTATCTGGGCAATGACTTCCCGAATTGAGCCGCCAGTTGTGAGGATATCATCGACGACGAGGACACGGTCGCCGGGGCTGATAGCAGCGCCACGCTTGAAGGTGAATCCCTTACCCTCGGTCTTCTCTGCGTAAATAGCTCGGGTACCTATCTGACGAGCGACTTCAAATGCCAGGATAATACCGGCGGTGGTCGGTCCGGCAACAAGTTGGAGATTTTCTCTGTTGTAATGGTCGGCGATCATGCCGCAGAGCTTATTGACATACTCTGGGTACTGCATGACTTTGAATTTTTCCCAGTAGACCGGTGAATGGAGTCCTGAGGTGAGGATAAAGTGTCCTTCCAGTATGGCGCCCGACTTGCGGAACATCTCTTCAACTTCCATGGTTCACCTCGCATTGAGTAAATACTAAAATCAAGACTTTAAATCCTACCCTGTTAGAATTTGGTGTTTAGTGTTTAGAGTTTTAATTGTTAAATACCTGGATAATGGATGCGGAGAAGTGGTAATTGGGGGCGAATCCCCAATGGCTCGGGGGCCAGATGCTGAGCCAGGCTTCCCCGATAATATTTTCAGCGGGTACGAGCCAGCCGCTGCGGGAATCGTTGGAGTTGTTGCGGTTATCACCCATCACATAGTATTCACCCTCGGAAACAGTACGCTTCGAGTAGGAACGTTCGCTGGGGAATTCGACATAAGGTTCCGGATCGATGATGATCGTGCTGCCATCCGTCTTGTAGACGTAAGTCACGCCCTCCTTGACCTCGACGGTTTCGCCGGGAAGTCCGATGACGCGCTTGATGTAGTTCATGTCGTTGAAAGGTGGTTTGAAGACAATGACATCACCGCGGTGAGGTTCGCCGAAGAGATAGGAGAGTTTATTGACGATAATGCGCTGGTTTTCGACGAAATTGGGCTGCATGGAGGGACCGTAGACAATATAGCTCTGGATAGAGAGGCGCAGCCCAACGAAGACGACGACTGCTATGAGAACGAGGACGATTGCTTCACGGAATGTCTGATTGGATAAAAGTTTACGCATTACATGAATTATAACGTATTTTGAGTCCGTATGTGTGGTGGGGATCGGTACGATTCATGCACTCGAAAATGGATAGGTTAAGTTAAAAGATTCCAGCTCCGGTTGGATGACAATAAAACTGCCTGGATATTTTGAAGGTGGGGTGGTTTGTGGTCTCCCAATCTATTGTTGACACAGTGCCCCATCTCCTTACCTCTTTTAAAGAGCCTACCGGACAAACCATTTAAAACTTCCAGCCAAACGTTAGAATTGTTTAGGTAATACCACTTTACACCGCGGGCACTTGGTATCATACCATTCGATAACGTAATTGCATGTTGGGCAACGCCACCTTTTTTCCTGTTCATCAAGCCAGGTATCAATTCCTATTTCCTTTTGGTGTCGGACGTTGGCAAGCACCTCACTATGATGGGGGACACCGTCATTAGTGAACTTAACAATAGTCTGACAGGGAAAGCTGGAACATTGGGCACAATGAGTGATTCCTTTCTCTATTGTGCAGGCTTTTATAGCACAACGACGGCAGTAGATGGCTACCTGTGTCGAGAGGCAACCTTCACAAACGAGGTCTTCCGTTTTGATAGTTGTGCCCCATCGTTCAGCCATGCGTTTGGCCATAGTATTTAGAGCCGCTTCACCGCCCCGCTTGCGAGCAATATAGGTAGAGCAAGCCCCACAGTAGAGTCCACACGGTGCCGCCAATTTCTCTCTCTCATTTATACTCATTAAATTTCTCCTATAGCACCCAATTTTTACACCTATCTAAATTCATAAGATATATGGAGTAAGTAATAAATATCATCTTTCAATGGTAGTTCTTTAACTGCTAAAGCTTCAAGGGGAGTGTAAAAAATACCCTTATTTTTGTCTTACAGAGAGAAAGCAAGGTTCCTTAGTTGGCTCCCGTCGCCGCGCTCAGGACTCAGGCGTGGAATTGAGCGGACGTTTTTACCTATGTTATATAATCCCCTGCATTGTGCAATTACCTGTCCCTGTCCGCACACTGCTGGGGATTTGGTCTCAAGGTGACTGGACCGAATCGTTACGATGAGCGTATCAGACCTGGCGGAGGAGCAGCAGGCCCGAGGACAGGAATAGGATAACCTCGATGTCGTTTCTCAAGCGTAGAAAGACCATCAATAGTCTTTTCTTTCATTGAAGGTGGAATCGCGAGGAGTAATTCGTCATCCTCAACTGATCCAAAGGAGCGCTCCCCATAGCAGGGTAGGCTTAAAGCCGGTTTACCGGTTGTATAACACTGACCAAGAGAATCAGCACAAGATCCTTCGCCGATGAAGAAGAAATTGAATCGTTCAAAGTCCTTTACCTGGAGCGCACAGAGGAGAACCATCATTTGGGCAGGCGTACCATATACCAGAATCACATCGGGCTCGAATTGAGCTGTGTCAAGTGGCGCCACAACAATGGCTTCACCCGGTGGGATAAGCGGGTAAGAGGCCATTTGCCGCTTTGCCTCATCCTCCGTGGTAAAGTAGGTGTTTTTGAAATACACGATCTCTCCAGCCAGTTGTTTCTCAGTTGTCGGGGCGAGTCCGTGGATCCGGGCGCACCGTGGATTTATCTGGTCTTCTCGTGTAACGCCGATTGTTACGCCCTGTCCTCTTCGGACTAAGGTAGGTATCTGGCAGAACGTGAAAGAGCGATTCAGCCGCTGCACTCCGGAAACCTTATTAAGGTCTTCTACTTTTTCAAAGCGTTTGTAAGCGATGGGATGTGACCTCAAACGTAAACTTGATTCCAAAATCCCGGCGAATTCTTTCAAGTTGGTCATTACTCAGCCTCCGTTGACACATTTCATTGTTTCAAACTAGGTTAAGTTGCGAGTTGGGGGAAGGTCAAACAGCCGTTTCCCAAGTTCTTCAGCTTCCTGCATCAATGTTTCATTGTTTTTGATCTCTCCGGCCTTATTGGCAGTGCCGTAGACCATACCCACAATCTTTGATCCAGTGTAACGGTAAGCGTCTTGAAAAGTGCGTAGAGCGTTGATACACCCGGACTTGACTGGATCAACGTCTCCGTAACTCATAGCAATGGCAATCCGTTTATCGACAAAAGGATTCTTGGCGTAAGCAGGCAGGGCGTAAGATCGATCCATAAATATCTTTGTTTGAGCGGACATTGTAAACCAATAAACAGGACTGGCAATGACCCAGGCGTCGGCTTTTATTAACTTAGGGTAAATCTTTTGCATATCGTCTTTGATCGCACATCCTTTGCTATCATGCTTCTGGCAACTGTCACAAGCCTTGCAAGGATTAATCGTTAAGCCTTGAAGAAACACCGTTTCCACCTCTGCGCCAGCAGATTTTGCTCCTTTCGAAATCTGAGCTGCCAAGATGGAACTGTTACCTTTTCTCCTCGGACTACCCAAAATTACCAGTACTTGTTTGGCTTTTAATTTATCTTCCAACTTATTTAGCTCCAAAATAACATTCAGCTGGGATATCCCATGTCAACTCACAGTGAGTTGGTATTTTCCTTCTTTAATCTTGACGTCGATAATATACACGTCACAGCCGATTGTCGAACCTTCTCAGACTTCCAGCATTATATCAGACCACCTGATACACACTCAATGGCTCGAACATGAAATTTTGGAAGAATTATTAAAAATTTG
>CAYHBE010000115.1:0-5804 GCA_964354765.1 uncultured Dehalococcoidales bacterium
CCCGGCTGCAATACGTATCGGTGGCGATGGCGGCAATCGTACCGCTGTTCAGATAGCTGGTGATAGGCTCTATCGTAACTACCGCAGCGATCTGACTCTCGACGTCCGTCAGATAAAAATGGCGCTCAAGAAGCTACGACAACTTAAGCACATCGGGGCTGAAGATGAGCTCGACCTCGATAAGACTATCGATGCTACCGCCCGAAATGTTGGCGATCTGGAACTCGTATGGCGGCGCGAGAGAAAAAACGCCGTCAAGCTGCTTCTCTTGATGGACACCGGTGGTTCAATGGAACCCTTCGCCCATCTCTGTAGCCTGCTGTTCACAGCTGCTAATACCAGCACTCATTTCAAAGATTTTCAGTATTACTATTTTCACAATTGCATTTATGATGATGTTTTCAAGAATATGGAAACCCGGGACGAAGTCAGCACCGATCACCTTCTGCAGACACTCACACCCGATTACAAGGTGGTTATTGTTGGCGACGCCAATATGGCTCCCTGGGAGTTGATGGAAAGAAATGGCTCTATCAGCCGCTACCAGAAGAATAAAACTCCGGGGATAGTCTGGTTGGAACGTTTCGAACGGCATTTCAATCACATCGTCTGGCTAAATCCCGAAGAACAGGATCAATGGTGGCGCGCCCCTACTTTATACGCTATTAAGAAAATGTTCCCCTTGTATCCGCTTACGCTCGATGGTCTCGGGCAAGCAGTTAAAAAGTTGGTTGTAAAAAAATAACACAAACGAGGTCAAAATGGCTGATTCTGGTGAGAATTTCTTTCAGCGTACAAACTCTTCCCGCTCGAAATTAGCCTCAACTCCTAGGGTCGACCCCTCAGCGCGTCCACCTCTCTATAAAGAATATCCGAAACAGCCGCGTCTCTCACTTCCGTCACCCCAGGCAGAAACCCTTACGCTTGACCAGTGTCTCCGTAAACGAAAAAGCTTGCGTCGTTACGCAGCGAAACCTTTAATGATATCGCAACTGTCATATTTACTCTGGGCAGTCGCTGGTATTCAACGAAGCATGGGTGATTTCCATTTCCGCCCAGCCCCGTCTGCCGGTGCCCTGTATCCGATCGAGACTTATGTAATTGTAAACAACGTCGATGGGATACCTAAAGGTTTATACCATTACGCTATCCGTTCCCACGCTCTTGAAGAACTTAAAACAGGAGACATGTCTAAAGAAATTGTTAACGCTGCCCAGGGGCAGAAGATGCACGCTGACGCGCCGGTGATTTTTATTTGGACAGCCGTTGTTCAAAGAAGTGCATTTCGTTATCACGACCGGGCTCATCGTTTTATTTATCTCGATGCCGGGCACATTGCACAAAATCTAGCATTAGCAGCGGTAGGTTTAGGATTGGGTTCGTGCCAGGTCGGTGCGTATTTCGACGATGAGGTAAACCGCTTGATAGACGTTAACGGGATTGATGAGAGTGTCATCTACATGTCGGTAGTGGGCTGGGAAGCGGCGGTATAATTTGTCCGATTTGTTATCATTTGTGAGCTTCTGAATAAAGAATATATATGTTTGTATGACTATATTTTTATTACATTTATCAAATTTTTCTGCTAAAATTAACTAAATTTTTAACAAGCTTCTGGAGGATTTGATGGTAAAAGAATTAACGGCATCACAGGTCAGAATCAAATGCGATCCAGCCTTATTTAATTGTGAATCCACTCGGAATCTTGAGCCGCATGAAGGAATTATCGGCCAGGACAGAGCCTTACAGGCGCTCAAATTCGGATTACATATACAGGAACCCGGGTTCAATATTTTCGTTTCAGGGCAGGCAGGCACGGGGAAAACGACCGTAATCAAGGCTTTCTTAGATGACCTTGCCGCTAAGAAAGGAACGCCTCCTGAATGGTGTTATGTGCATAATTTCAAAGACCCTTATTATCCTAAAGCACTGCGTGTCCCGCCAGGCATGGGATTGGAACTGCAAAAGGATATGAAACGTATTATAGAGAACGCCAAACGTGCTCTCGCTCAGGCTTTCACCAGTAAAGAGTACTCTGACCATCGTGCAGAAATGATAGAAGGATTAAATAAAAAGCGTGAAAACGTTTTCCAGGAACTGAGTAAAAAAGCTAAAGAAAAAAGTCTGCTATTAAAAGCCACGCAAATGGGGCTCATCCTTATTCCGGCGTCCGGTGACCAGCCCATAAGTGAAGAAGCTTACGAAGCGCTTCCCCAAGAACAAAAGGACATCCTCCTCAAGAATCGAGAGGTGCTAACCAGAGAACTCAAAGACCGTATTATGGAGCTTCAGACTGAAGAAGGCAACGTTGAACGGCAATTGGAAGAAAACGACCACCAGGTTGCCGGTTTTGCGATCGCCTTTATTTTCGAAGAACTGCGCCGAAAATATAACAAATTGCCCCAGGTAATTTCTTTCCTTAAGGACGTTGAGCAGGATATTGTCGAAAACTACAATCAGTTTAAAACTGAAAAAAAGCCAGACAATAATCCGGATCCGTGGGCTGCGATGCAAGCCGCCAATCAGAAGCAATCTTTAACAAAATATGGTGTTAACGTCCTCGTAGATAACTCGGAATTAAAAGGCGCACCTGTTATCCTTGAGCTCAATCCGACCTTTAATAACCTGTTCGGACGTATCGAAAAAGAAGCCCAATTTGGCGCTCTTTATACCGACTTCTCAATGATAAAAAGCGGCAGCCTACACAAGGCAAACGGCGGATTCCTAGTTATGCGTATCGAAGACTTGCTCACCAACTATTATTCCTGGGATGGACTTAAGCGTACTTTACGTGATGGTAAACTTATCATCGAAGAAATCGGTGAGCGTATGGGATTTGTTGCCACTAAAAGCTTACAGCCGGAGCCAATTCCTCTTGATATTAAGGTGGTAATCATCGGAGAACCCATGTTTTATTTCCTGCTCCTCCAATCTGACATTGAATTCCGCGAGCTTTTTAAAGTAAAGGCTGATTTTGACAGCGTCATGGAACGGACCGAAAGCAACCTGAAGGATTATGCTGCTGTAATTTGCCGCATATGTCGCGATGAGAAAATCAGACCTGTTAAGAACGATGCTCTCGCTAAAATAATGGAATACAGTTCTCGCCTGGCAGATGACCAGGAAAAGTTGTCCACTCTTTTCAAAGACATTGCTGATATTATCCGGGAAGCTAATTTCTGGGCAACCGATAGCAAATCCCGATTTATACAAGCCAAGCATATCGAGAAAGCAATTGAACAAAAAGTATACAGGAGCAATCTTATTCAACAAAAAATCAACGAAATGATTAATAAACGAATGTTGATGATAGATACCGATGGAGTGGTCATAGGCCAGGTTAATGGTCTATCAGTTATTGATCTCGGAGATTTCGCCTTTGGCAGACCGAATCGGATCACGGCGAGTCTGGGTATGGGACGCGAGGGAGTAGTCGATATCGAACGTGAAGCAAAACTTGGAGGACCTATACACACCAAGGGCATGTTGATTCTTAACGGTCACATGATAGAAAAATATGGACGCGATATTCCGCTGTCCCTTTCTGCCAGGATCGTCTTCGAACAGAGCTACGAAGGAGTCGAAGGCGATAGCGCATCGAGTACCGAACTTTATGCGCTTCTATCACGACTGGCAGAGGCTCCGATTAAACAGGGTATTGCTGTTACCGGCTCCGTGAACCAAAAGGGTGAAGTACAAGCGATTGGCGGCATTAATGAAAAAATAGAGGGTTATTTTGAGATATGCCAGGCTGCCGGTCTGAACGGCAAACAAGGCGTCATGGTTCCCGTCAGTAACATCAAGAACCTGATGTTGAAGGAACAGGTTACCGAAGCAGTTAAACGGGGTAAGTTTCACATCTACCCGGTGCGCACAGTCGATGAAGGCATCGGGGTACTGACCGGCGTTAAAGCAGGCAGCAGGCGCAAAGACGGATCTTTTGAACCGGATTCGATCAATGACCGTGTGCAGAAACGACTGATATCAATGGCTGAAAAATTGCGTGACTTTGGTAAAACAGAGGAAACCCCCAAAAAGAAAAATAATAACGGATCTGAAAACGCAAAACCGAAACCAAAGAAGGAAAAATAACATAATCGCTACTTACTCGGACATAGACACGGACAACAACATAAAATGACAATTACTTTCATTATCCTGTCAGCTCTATTTGGATTGGTAGTCGGTAGTTTCCTCAACGTTTGTATCGACCGGCTGCCGGTTAAAAAATCTCTAGCGTATCCACCATCGCACTGTGATGCCTGCCAGAAACCGCTCAAAATACAGGACCTGATCCCGGTTGTCAGCTATTTGTGGCTGCGCGGTAAATGCCGATATTGCGGAATGAAGATCCCACAGCGTGTGCTCTGGGTCGAGTTATTTTCCGGAGCCGTTTTTGCATTTCTTTTTTGGCGATATGGATTAAGCTGGGAATTTCCTCTTACGGCGTTTTATACGAGTATTCTGCTTGTGCTAGCTGTGATTGACTTGCGGCATAATCTTATCCTCAATGTTATTGTTTACCCAACGTCAATCGTCGCTCTTATTATCGGCTTCTTCGTACCAGACTTTGATCTTTTTAAAGGTGTACTCGGTGGAGCAATTGGCTTTTGTATTTTGCTGATTCCAGCTTTAATATTGCGTAAAGGTATGGGGTGGGGAGACGTGAAGATGGCGGGGCTGATAGGGCTGATGCTGGGATTTCCCATTGTATTTGTCGGTCTCTTCCTGGGAATATTACTGGGCGGAATCTTTGCAGCTTCATTGATTTTGTTTGGGAAAAAATCGCGGAAAGATACAATTCCTTTTGGTCCATGGCTAGCATCGGGAGCTTTTATTGCTTTAGTATACGGAAAAGAAATCCTGGACTGGTATTTGACTGTGTTTAGCTGATTCAATCGGCAATGAATTATCATTATTTCCGTGTATCTTAAAAGCTCGAAGCTGTTCTCGCGGCAGGAAGTTGCCTCATTTTTCCGTATTGACAGACTTATTTTTATGTGTTAATCTAACTTGCAAACGGTAAGCGGTTTCCGTATGCCCCATTTATTAGAATAATTTTTCTACCAACTCGTATTTTTTAGCCGACTGTTATGGAGAACTCTAAATCATATATACAAAGTAGTGGTCTCAAGCAATTGGACGAACTTCTGCAGGGGCTTCGATCCGGTGATAATGTGGTTTGGCAAACAGATCGTCTTGAGGAATATGCTAAATTTGCCGACCTATATATCGACCACGCTGTACGTAATAAATCCGTTTGTGTATATTTTAGATTCGCACCTCATCAACCGGTTCTGCAAAAACGTCCTGGACTTGAAATAATTCCAGTCGACCCGGCTCCCGGCTTTGATTATTTTAGCGGCAGAGTGCATGAAGTGATCGAGCAGCACGGCAAAAATGCCTGTTACGTGTTTGACAACCTATCGACTCTGGTAAACGAATGGGCAACCGATGAGCTGCTGGCAAATTTCTACCAGGTGACCTGTCCTTATATCTTCGAGTTAGATGCTTTGGCCTATTTTGCATTAAACCGGGGTAAGCATGGACACAGTACCATCGCCAGGATACGTGATACTACCCAGATATTGCTCGATGTTTATCATATTGAAGGAAATACGTATGTTCACCCTTTAAAGGTGTGGGGGCGTTATTCGCCGCACATGTTTTTACCGCATCTTGTCAGCGGCACAACCTGGCAGCCTATTTCTCAGAGCGGCGATGCCGCGTCTGTTTTATCGGCAACCGGCAAACATATAGTCAACACGGTACCGGATTCCACTGCACCCTGGAACAGTATCTAT
>CAYHBE010000116.1:0-5794 GCA_964354765.1 uncultured Dehalococcoidales bacterium
GGGCCGCCTCTTAAGAGTTCCTGCAGCGCTGGAAGCAGTGCCCTCTTCTCAAACAGAAGTTCGGAAAGCTTCTTGATTGGCAGGAGTGGCAGGATTCGAACCCGCGACCGGTGGTTTTGGAGACCACTGCTCTACCAACTGAGCTACACTCCTATCCGTAAATCAATGTACCATAATTGGTCATCAAAATAAAGTCTTGGAAGCTGTTTGTATCAGATAGAAAAGCCTTTGATTTGCATCTTGTATCTTGTTTATTGATTATTGACTATTTTGGTCTTTTAATCACGTGTATTGCTGTCGCTTTAAAACTGACGCAAACCTCTTTGCCGATAGAAATGTCCATCTCTTTGGCTGCTTCGGTGGTAATCACGCCCAGGATAGGAAATCCGCAGCTGACTTCGATTCTTACCATGCTCCCAATCGTGTTTATCTTCTCCACACGGCATTTGAATACATTTCTCGCACTTCCAGCTTGTGCTGATAACGAAAACGTAATGATTTCCGGTCTGATGAGAATGAATACTGCCTCGCCCAATGCCAGGTTTGTAACCGCCGAAATCTGGTGTCCGTTAACCGAAATCCGCGCCAGTTCGTTGTCCTTGTGGTCGACAACTCCGCTCAAAATGTTATCGACACCTACAAATTCCGCCACGTCCCGGTTTTGAGGCTGGTTGAAGATGTCGAATACGCTGCCGGTCTGTAACAGTTCGCCGTTCATCATCACACCCAGTCTGCTTGCCATGCGCTGTCCTTGCGACATGTTATGAGTCGTCATTACGATCGTGGTCTTTCGCTCATCTATAATTTGGGACAAGACCTCTTCAATTTTGGCTGTCGATATCGGGTCCATGTTGGCAGTCGGTTCATCGAGGAATAATACTTCGGGTTCGGTTATAAGCGCGCGGGCAATCGCGACCCGCTGCGTTTCACCGCCCGATAGAGTTTTCGCCTGGCGGTCTTTAAACTCCGCCATCCCCACGAGTTCCAGCGCTTCCAAGGTCTTTTGCTTGACCTCGGCTGACCTGGTATGGCGCCACCGCAAACCGCAGGCGACATTATCAAATACATTCATGGTGAAAACGAGCGGTTTCTGCTGTACATATGACATTCTGCGTCTGGCTTCGAGACGGGCTTCCAGGCTGGTAGTTACATCGATACCTTGGAACAAGACCTTCCCTGATGTAGGGGTCTGGAGAAGGTCCAGTATCCTGATGAGCGTCGTTTTACCGGAACCTGTCGGGCCGACCAGAGTGAAAACCTCTCCCCTGTCTACTTTAAGATCGATGTGTTTTAGTATATCCCGGTTATCATATTGGTGCGAAAGATTTTGTGTTTCGATTATTAACATTTGGTGCTCACTTTTGCTGAAGTCGGTTGAGCGCTATATTCACCAGTAGCGCCACAATTATTAAGATGATGCCCAGCGCGATAGAAAGTTCGACGTTTCCTTTGGAAGTCTCCAGGGCAATTGCAGTGGTTATTACCCGCGTATAACCTTTAATATTTCCGCCTACCATTAATGCCAGGCCTACCTCTGAGATAGCTCTTCCAAATCCCATGGTGACCGCCGACATAATCCCAAACCTGGCTTCTTTTATCACCTGGAATGTTGCCTGGAACCGGGTCGCGCCGAGTGAGGACGCCGTCTCGAAAACAACTTGGTCGACTCCGTTAAGCGCCGCGATAACCAGCCCGAGAGTGATAGGTGCAATCAGGATGGCTTGCCCGATTATCATGATGGTCGGGGTAAACATTAAACCGAGAAAACCAAGAGGTCCCCCAAGTCTTGAAAAGAAGATAAAAATGAGCAAGCCAACGACTACGGTCGGAATGCTGTAGAAGGTCTGGATGACGTTTATTAACGTTCTCTTGCCAGGGAACCGTTTAAAATGGATTAAGCTTCCCAGGGGCATGAAAATAGCTGTCGCAATCAAGCAGGATGCCAGTGATATCGCCAGCGTCCTGGTTGTTATTTCAACCACATCTGGATCGAGCGTGATAATTAACTCGAAGGCTTTTACAAATCCCAGGAAAAATTCACCCAAATAACACCTCAGAAAAATACGGGGAGGACCGTCGTGAATAGTGTCCTCCCCCGAGTTTACACAGGCGCCACTACTATTGGACTGGTTTCATGTTCTCAGTTAAATTTGGACAGGCAGTGTAGGTACAGCCGCCGTCGCTGATCGGATTGAATAACGGTCCTCCGAACTCTTTGACACCATATTGACCGATAAGTGTCTGTACTTCGGGAGAGATGAGCCAGTTAATAAAGTCATTGGCAATCGCTATTTTAGCAGTTTTCACCTTTGCGGTACTAATAGCATATGCATTATAGATATTAAGTGTGTTCTCGTTTGCCGTTCTTACAAGGGGAGTAATTGCGATCTTGCCCTGGTACGATAAAAAGGTAGAGCCGTCACAAAGTACATAGGCATTCTGTTCGTTCGCCATTGTTAATGTCGGTCCCATACCCTGCCCGGCTTCAATATACCACCTGCCAGCTGCTTCAATATCGGCGTATACATAGCCTGCCCCCGCCCAGAGTCTTTTTTCAGCTCCGTGGGTACCTGAGCCGTCGCCGCGCGAAACGAATTTTACCGCTGGATTGGAAGCTGCCGCTTCCGCAATTTTCTTAAAAGCATCAACAGGTGCCAAGCCTTTTATGCCGGCTGGATCATCCGCCGGACCCGCAATTAAGAAAAAGTTATAAGCGAAACTCCGTTTGTTTATACCCCAACCTTCATCGACGAATGGTTTTTCCTGGTCTGGATCATGGACGATAACTGCATCTACATTGCCAGCCTTTCCCTGGTTCAGGGCAGCACCGGTGCCGGCATATACGATATCTAGTTCTACATTCTCTTTAGCTTCAAAGAGGGGTTCAAGATAAGCCCAAAGCCCGGTATCATAGAGGCTGGTCGTCGTTGCGATCTTGAATCTTACCTTTGCGGTTGTAAGAGGATAAGGATTATCTGTATTTGATGTAGAAGTTTCTTCTTCGGTCGTCGAAGTACAACCCGCAATTAAAGACAGGGTTATGACGATACTAACGGTGACTAATAAGAATTTAAGAATTTTTTTCTTCACTATCTTTCCTTTCTATTGTTAACTTCTGTTTGTTGCGCATATTTGATACTTCTTAGTTTTTCCTGATTTTCACCTCCATGCTCGGTTAGCTTGGAGAATTAACCCGGATAATGTTTCCGGTATTACTCAGGTCATATCCCGGGACGGAGCGCAGCATCTCGCGGAAACTTTCCTGGGTTATTGCAGCTATGATGTTTTGTATACCTGGATTCTCGATGTTTGCTTGCAGAAAAACCAGGTCGTACCTCTCTTTAACTAACGGTATAAAATCGAGTCCGGCGGCGCTCGCTGAAGATTGTGCACCTAATCCAACGTCCGCTTCATCCTGCGATATGACTCCAGCAACTCTGCTGTGTGTAGTTTCCTCACGGTCGTAGCCGTTAATTCTGGCAGATGAGATGTTATGACGTCTTAATTCTGCATCCAATAAAATGCGTGTTCCAGATCCTTTTTGTCGGTTCACGAAGGTAATATCAGTCCGGCCGAGATCTCGGATACTTAATATATGTTTAGGATTGCCAGGTTTTATTATTAAACCCTGGATACGTTGGACGAGGTTGATCAGTACGAGAGTCTCATTCGGTATAAGCTTTTTTGCGTATGAAATGTTGTATTCACATGTCTCTTCATCATATAAATGTGTCCCGGCGATATCGGCTTCCCCACGTTCCAAAGCCAGCAAACCGGGTAAACTTCCAACAAAATTGGTTGTCAGTTGCACACCTGGATCGATTGTACTCAAGTGCACGGCAAGGAGCTCGACAGCCAGGTCATGACTTCCCGCGAACCGTACCTGCTGTTTATTCGCTAGAAGGCGCCCCTTTTGCATATCGGACGGAGATCTTCTTTCACGCCACCCGGTGAGATGCAGCGTAAAAGTGGTCTCGATATCTTCAACCGGAAATCCTAGTCCCAATGCTTTAAGAATCGCTTTCTCGATAATTACACTCAATCTTTTTTGTCGTTGTTCAATCGCATTTTTACCTTTAGTTTGCAGAGAGATAAAGCTGCCTTTGCCTAGCCTGGTTACTATCGTACCTTCCTGTTCAAGCTCACGATAAGCTCGTGCAACCGTGCCCGGATCGAGGGTTAACATGCGTGCCAGGTCCCTGATTGCCGGGAGTCTCTCCTCCGGCTTTAGTTTGCCCAGGGCTATCTGAGTACGAAAGTAGTCGACAATCTGTCGATAAGGCGACTCATTCGGGTTGATAATTAAGTCCAGATTCATATGTATGTCCTGTATTAGTACATACTATACACGCAGTCTTTAGCAATAGTCAATTGTTGAAGCTATTCACTGATGGAAGAAAAGACACTTACTTGCATCCGCCCAGGTACAAAATGTATACTTGACAGGGAAAAGCTTCTTTACGAAGAATTAAAAAGGATAAGGAGAGAATGAAAAAGAAGATTAGGGAAGCAGTTCTTGTTGATGCGGCTCGTTCACCAGTTGGGCGAGCGGGTGATCGTGGCGTATTCAGAACAATAGGCCCGACCGACCTGTTTACACCGGTATTAAAAGCGGTTATCGAGCGGAACAAACTCGACCCGAAATTAATTGATGATATTTGTATCGGTTCCGCTGCCACGATTAGTGGCGCCCAAACAAGGAATATCCTGCTAACGGTTGGTCTACCAGATTCAGTCGCTGGATGTGATACTGCCAGACAGTGCGCATCTTCAACAAATGCGATCGCTAATGCTGCCCACTACATCATCAATGACGATGCGGATATCGTTATTGCAGGTGGTCTGGAGACCATGGATCGCCGTGGACCGGTCCAACCATGGCAAATTGGTCAACGCGGTTCCGCAAGGCCTGGTGGTGGTCCACCTAGAGCAGCAGCACCAGTTGAAGAACAGAAATATCCCGAGGGCTGGAAACAGGCCAAGAGTCTCATGCCTATGCTCCCGCCTCATATACCTATGTGGATTTACGATATGGGCATGACCGCCGAAGAGCTGTGCAAGAGATACGGCATCGGTAGAAAAGAAATGGATGAGTTCTCACAGACAAGTCATGAGAAGGCGATCGCAGCCCAGGAAAAAAACTATTTTGACAAAGAAATTATTCCGATCAAACTGACATACGATGATGGTTCTACAGAAGTCATCGCCAAAGACCAGGGTCCGAGAAAAGAATCATCCCTGGCAAAACTTTCCACACTCCCTGGTGCTTATAACCCGACTGGTGTGATTACAGCCGGTAACTCCTGCCCAAGAAGTGACGGCGCCGGCGTTTGCCTGCTGATGTCTAAGGAAAAGGCGAAAGAGCTCGGTTACAAACCATTAATGACCTTCCGCAGCACAGTTTCTGTAGGCGTCGACCCAACCGTCATGGGAATTGGTCCCGTCCCCGCTACCAAGAAAATCCTTGAGCGCAATGGAATGAAACTTTCTGATTTCGATGTATTCGAAGTAAATGAGGCATTTGCCTGCGTAGTGCTGTACTGGATACGCGAAATGCATGCAACCCCCGCTGACATCGCCAAGGTCAACCCTTACGGCGGAGCAGTTGCTATCGGGCATCCACTCGGTATGACCGGCACTCGTCAGGCTGCGGTTATGGCCAACTACCTAAACCGGACCGGCGGACGTTTCGGTTTAACCACTCTCTGCGTCGGTGGCGGCCAGGGTATGGCATCCATCTGGGAGCGCGAAACCTACTCAAAACAACTGATATAAACAGTAGTAAAAGGAAACA